>JAYVNK010000100.1:0-6111 GCA_043758475.1 Comamonadaceae bacterium
CGGGACAGCTCCAGGCGGTGGCAAATCACCACGCTGATCACCACCAACGCCAAGAACAGGTAGTAGTACATCGACACGCTTTTCACATCGAACCCGAGGAAGTTGTGGGTCTTGCCCAAATCGAAACCAAAGAACTTGATGGAATCAATCTGGTTAATGCCCTTGGGGCCGTTGGTGATGTTGACGGGGTGGTCGAGGTTGTTCAAAAACACCCGGATGATTTCACCAAACCCCAGCGTGACGATGGCCAGATAGTCGCCACGCAGGCGCAGCGTCGGTGCGCCCAGCAACACGCCAAACAGGCCCGCAATGCCGGCGGCGGCGGGAATGACAATCCACAAAGGCGTGTGCAGGCCGTTGGGGAACATGGCCGCAAACAGGGGAAAAGTTTCGCTCAGATGCGGCGACGCCAGCAGGCCAAACATGTAGGCCCCAATGGCGAAGAAGGCCACATACCCCAAGTCCAGCAGCCCGGCGTAGCCCACCACAATGTTCAGGCCAAGCGACAGCAGCACATACAGCAGCGCCATGTCGGCAATGCGTACCCAGGCATTGCCAAAGCCCTGCAGGACCAGCGGCAGGATCAGCAGCCCGGCGGCGGCAACCAGGATGGCGATGAGTCTTTTGTTTGAGTTCATGAACTTCCTTTAAATGGTTGAGGACAGAGCTTGTTCACTTACGTGTAACGGCGGTCTGTCCCGCAAGTTCTCATGCCCGATCCGCCACCCGTTCACCCAGCAAGCCCGAGGGTCTCAAAGTGAGCACGATGATCAGCACAATGAAGGCAAATATGTCGGAGTAGTGGCTGCCCAGCACCCCACCGGTAAGCGTGCCGATGTAGCCCGCACCGATGGATTCAATCAAGCCCAGCAAAATGCCGCCCACCACCGCCCCGGCCAGGTTGCCAATGCCGCCAAACACCGCAGCCGTGAACGCTTTCAGGCCGGGCAGGAAACCCATGGTGTGGTTGACGGTGCCGTAGTTGGCGGCCCACATGACCCCCGCAATGGCTGCCAGCACGGCACCAATCAGGAAAGTGGCTGAAATCACCATGTCGGGCTTGACGCCCATCAGCGACGCCACGCGCGGGTTCTCTGCCGTGGCGCGCATGGCGCGGCCCAGTTTGGTGGCGTTGACTACCCACATCAACACTGCCAGCGACACCGCCGTCATGCCCAGAATCAAAATTTGCGTGGTAGTGATCACCGCGCCGCCCACGTTGAAGGGCGCGCTGGGCAGCAGGTTGGGGTACGGCTTGAAGTTGGGCTTCCAGATGATCATGGCCAGCGTCTGCAGCAGGATCGACATTCCAATGGCGGTGATCAGCGGCGCCAGCTTCGGGCTGTTGCGCAAGGGGCGGTAGGCCACCTTTTCAATCACAAAATTGAGCGCTGCCGCAACCACGCAGGCTATGAGCAATGCGATCAGCAGGATCAGCCAACCGGGCGTCCCGGGCATGGATTCCTTCATCAGCCCGATGATGCTCCAGCTGGTCAGCGCCCCCACCATCAGCACCTCGCCATGCGCAAAGTTGATGAGGTTGATGATGCCGTACACCATGGTGTAGCCCAGGGCCACCAGGGCGTACATGCTACCCAACACCAGGCCGTTGATGACCTGCTGGATGAAAGTATCCATAAATGGGCTCCTGGTTTGGTCTTGAGTAAAGGCACCATTGCGCAGCAGTTCACACTGCGGATGGCCTTCATTCATTGTAGTAACGGGATCCTGCCTGTCTTTTAGGCGCTGTGGAGGCAGGGCCGGGCCTCGCAGCAAAACGCCAAACCAGCGGAGAGCGACCGCTTCAACGCAGGCCTTGCAAGCTTTGCCTTTTAACGCTTGTCATTTAACGCTTGTCATTTAACGTTTGCCATTTAATGATAAGCGTTATACACTGCTCGTGTGATCCGCTCGTTCCGCAGTGCAAACACACAGGCCTTGTTTGAGGGCAAGACCGTCCGGCAGTACACCAACTTCCGGGTTGTGGCGGAGCGCAAGCTGCAAATGCTGCACCGTGCCACACGGCTCGACGACTTGCGCGTCCCGCCCAACAACCGGCTGGAGGCCCTGCGCGCGGATCGCAAAGGCCAGCACAGCATTCGCATCAACGACCAGTGGCGCCTGTGCTTCCGGTTTGACGGACGGGATGCCTGGGATGTTGAGATTATTGACTACCACTGACAAGACGTCGCCATGAAAGAGATTGCCATGAAAATCAGTGCTAAACCATCCCAAAAAACACCGCTGACTCCGCCCGTGAATGGCATGCGGCCCATCCACCCCGGGGAGGTGCTGCGCGAGGAGTTTCTGCTGCCGATGGGTTTGAGCGCACACGCTTTGGCCATGGCGCTGCACGTGCCTGCCCCGCGCATCCACGACATCGTGCGCGAGCGCCGTGCTGTGACGGTGGACACCGCCTTGCGTCTGGCCCACTACTTCGCCACCAGCCCCGACTTTTGGCTGGGCCTGCAAACCGACCACGATGTTGCACTGGCGCGTGCGGCGATGGGTGAGGTGTTAGCGCGGATTGGCCAGCGCAGACCTGAAGCCGCTGTTTGAACTACCGCCGCCGCCGAGCCGCTGTGCGGCGGCCTGCTACTCGGTTTTACGCACAGCCGCATTCGCCTCACGCAGCGCGCGCAGCTTTTCCGCGATTCGGATTTCCAGCCCGCGCTCCACAGGCAGGTAAAACACTGGCTCGGCCATGCCCTCGGGCAAATAGCGTTCTCCGGCTGCAAAACCACCCTCCTCATCGTGGGCATAGCGGTAGTTTTTGCCATAGTCCAGCTCTTTCATGAGCTTCGTGGGCGCATTGCGCAAGTGCATCGGCACCGGACGGGTGCCGTCTTTTTTGATGAAGGCTTTGACTTCATTGAAGGCCTTGTAAACCGCGTTGGACTTGGGTGCCATGGCCAGGTAGATCACACATTCAGCCAGCGCCAGCTCACCTTCCGGGGTGCCCAGGCGCTCGTAGACCTCGGCGGCGTCCAGCGCCAGGCGCAGCGCGCGCGGGTCGGCCAGGCCAATGTCTTCGGTGGCCATGCGCACCAGGCGGCGCGCCATGTACTTGGGGTCGGCCCCGCCGTCCAGCATGCGCATGAACCAGTAGAGCGAGGCATCGGGGTCGGACCCGCGCACGGATTTGTGCAGCGCGCTGATGGTGTCGTAAAACTGCTCGCCGCCCTTGTCGTAGCGGCGCATGCGCTCGCCCAGCACCTTCATCAGCCACGCGTCGGTGATCTCGGTCTGCTTTTCCTGCCCAGCGGCCACGGCCAGTGTCTCCAGCGTGTTGAGCAGGCGGCGGGCGTCGCCATCGGCGTAGGCTACCAGCCGGTCGATGGCCGTTTTTTCAATTGCTATGTTTGTAGTAGCTGTTCGCGCAATGTAGACAAGGGCTACGGCTATTATTCGCTCCAAATCCTGCTGATTTAGAGGCTGCAGCACGTAAACGGCCGCCCGCGACAGCAAAGCCGAGTTCACCTCAAACGACGGGTTCTCTGTGGTGGCACCGATGAAGGTGAACAGCCCGCTTTCAACATGCGGCAAAAAGGCGTCTTGCTGGCTCTTGTTGAAGCGGTGCACCTCATCGACAAACACGATGGTGCGGCGGCGCTCCAGCCCATCGCGGGCGATCAGCGCTTGCTCCACTGCCTCGCGAATGTCCTTCACGCCGCCCAGCACGGCGCTGATGGTGATGAACTGGGCGTCAAACGCGCTGGCCATCAGCCGTGCAATCGTCGTCTTGCCGGTGCCGGGCGGGCCCCACAGGATGCAGCTGTGCGGCTGACCCGACTCAAACGCCAGCCGCAGCGCCATGCCCTCGCCCAGCAGGTGCTGCTGGCCGATGACTTCGCCCAAGGTGGCGGGGCGCAGGCGTTCGGCCAGGGGAGTGGCGGTCAGCCCGTTGGGGCGGTGCGGGTCAGTTTTCATGCCTCTCGCTTTTCATATTTTTTTACCCGCATTTGCAAGTTTGATGTCAGCGCGTTGTAACTCTGCAGGAAGCCGGATTGCAATGGTGCGGATCGGCAAGTGCGGGGCTGGAATGTAAAAGACTGAACAATGTACAAACTTGTTGCAAAACGTATGAATTAGTGCCGGAATCGAGGCCTTACCCACCCCGTAAAAGCAGTCAATTGCATTATCATCGCGCAAAAAGACAAGGGGGTGTGCAAAGCGACTGTGGCGTTCAATCAAAAACGCCGGCCCCCGCAACGTACATCCCCGACATCCAGAGTGGCGTTTGGTGCGTATGTATCACTCGCCCGGCAACCAAGTTCGCGGCCGCGTTGGCAGAGTTGAAGTCAGGAAAAAAATGAAAAGTCGTGGTAAGTCCCCCAAAATGCAACGCAACGCAAGCCCGCGCCTGGCGCTGGAGCAACGCATTGTTTTTGACGCCGCCATGGCGGGTGCTGGCGCGGAGTTGCTGGATCCCAACGCTGACCACGGCGAGTACAAACCTCCAGCCGTTACCCAACCAGTGCGGGAGCAGGTTGCCGAGCCCACTGCGCAGCCGCCAAAACCGGCACCCCAGCAACTGGATGCTGTCTCTGGCGCGGCGCGCCCTTCTGACATAGCCGAAGCGGCGGCCCGAGTTGAAATCATCTTTGTCGATTCGGCGGTTCAGGATATTCAGGCCTACCTTCATGGGCGTACCGCAGAGGTAGTCGTTCTTCAGGCGGGGCGCGACGGGGTCGAGCAAATCGCCCAAACACTGGCGGGTCGCACCGGCATTTTTGCGATCCATATTCTGAGCCATGGCGATGCCGGAGAAATTCGCTTGGGCACCGGCATTCTCGACACCCAAAGTATTTCTGGTAAATATGCCGTTGAATTGGCAACCATTAAAAGTGCGTTGGCACCAGGTGCCGATATTTTGGTTTACGGCTGCGACGTTGCCGCCGGCGAGCAAGGGCGCACCTTTGTCAACGCCTTGGCACAAGCCACCGGAGCGGCAATTGCAGCCTCTACCGACATTACAGGTTCGGCTGATTTAGGCGGCAACTGGACTTTAGAAGCCCATACTGCAGCTATTGAAGCCAGAGGTTTGCAGCTTGGCGCATGGCATGGCGATCTTCTTTATTCCAATACGGGTACCGGCACGGCGTGGACATTTGGCGGCACCGCAGCCGCAGCAACGGCCACCAATACCACGGATGGAGTGACCACCACTGTAACACTGGCCACGATTACTGGGACTAATTTTGTAACGCCATCCGCACAGACGCTAAATAACACCAACGGCGTTACTTTTTTCAATTCAGCTCAATTGGCAGGACAAAATGCAGATTTTCAGACAACATTCAATGGCGCTGCAACGGACAGTGGCACGATTACCTTTACGTTCAGCAAAGCGGTAATTAACCCTGTTATTCACTTTGATCGAATTGGGGGAGTTGATGGGACAGGAACATCGAACAGCTCGATACTCACGCTGACCTCGGCCGGATCGTTGACCAAGCTCGTGGGCACCAACAGCTTTGCTGTTACGGGTACCACCATCACACGTACGACAGGTGTCGCGACCACGGGGTCTGAGTCGAGTACCACAGATGCATCGGGCACATCAGCAGGCAGCGTGCAGGTGAATGGCACCTTTACGACCATAACGTTTAATATCAAAAATAATACCGCTGGTGCGGTTGGCGGAGATAGTTTTGAAATTGCCCTTGCCATTGACGCGCCGCCGGTCGCCCAAAATGATGCCTACACCACCAATCAAAATACGGCTCTAACGGGCAATCTGTTCGCCAATAATGGCTCAGGGGTTGATTCAGACGTACGGGGTGATGCGCTGACGGTGAATACAGTCAATGGCGCTTCTTTTACGGTGGGTACGCCTATTGCATTAACGAATGGTTCATTAACCATCACCAATGCCACAACAGGCGCGTTCACGTTCACTCCAAATCTTAACTTCTTTGGTACACAAACTTTTACCTATAATATTAGAGACCCCATTGGAAATATATCTAATACATCCACAGATACTATAACAATAGTTCACGTCAATCAGCCGCCGGTCGGCGTGCCCGACACCGCCAGCGTGGTCGAGTCCGGCGTCAACCCCGGCAACACCGCCTTTGCCGGCACCCCCAGTGCCTCGGGCAATGT
>JAYVNK010000101.1:0-6104 GCA_043758475.1 Comamonadaceae bacterium
GTCGTCCAGTGTAGCTATCCGGGGTGAGAGAGGGAGCTACAACTGGAAAACGAAGACATTGTGAGGCGACTTTAGTGTAGCTATCCGGGGTGAGAGAGGGAGCAGTGACTTTGAATCGACGGGATGAACCCGTCAATTCAAAGCCAGCGCTTCGCGCGTTTATCAAGAAAAGAAAAATGCGAACGTCTATGCCTGAAGCGCGCAATTACCCGCTCACCCCACCACAATCTCATCCTGATGGTTCGCAATGTGCAGCGCATGCGCCAGCGCAAAATCGCTGCGGCTCAAGTCGCCGTACGCAAAGTGCGGCTTGACCGGGCCGGTGTGGCTGTTGAACCGCGCAATGGCGTTGCGCAGCCGCAGGGCACCAGGCTTCCAGTCGTCTGGCTGCGCCAGGGCAGGCGCACCGGGGATCGGGTCGGTCAGGCGGTGGCTCATCTGGCCGCGCCACTTGAACACGGTAAAGGCGGCTGCGCCCACGGTGTTTTGAAACAGCGCGCTTTTGGGTTCGGGAAAGCCGTCCAGACTCATGTCGATGCTCTGGGCCAGATGTTCAAACACCGCGCCCATTTTCCAGGCCGTGGTGCTCTTCACGCTGGCGGCTTTGTCAAGCGGGTCCAGCCAAAGCAGCGCACCGTCCAGCGACTGGACTTTGGGTGTGTCGGCGAAGGCAAAGCCCGTGAGCAGACTTGAATGGGCAATGATGATGAAATCTTGGCGGTTCATAGCTGAATCATAGCCAGCCACGCGTAACGCGGCCTCGGATCAAGTTGACGCGAACACACACGCGGCCCGTGGCCTGTATATCGGTTGCCGGGCCAAGGCATACAGCGCTTGCGATGTGAGTGGTTGAGCCCCGCCGCCTGACGGGCATCAACCGGACCCCACCGCCCTTGCTGGCGGTGTAGGTTGGATGGCCTCGCTTACTTTGGCAACAGAACTTTGTCCACCACGTGGATCACGCCGTTGGACTGGTATACGTCGGCAATCGTGACTGTGGCAGAGCCGCCTTTTTCATCCGTCACCATCACTTTGCCGCCCGACGCCTTGGCGGTCAGCATGCCACCTGCCACAGTTTTCAGGGAAGCAGCGCCTTTGCCATCAGCAATGGCCTTGGTCAATGCGGCCGCGTCCATCTTGCCGGCCACCACGTGGTAGGTCAGGATGCCGCTGAGCATGCCTTTGTTTTCAGGCTTGAGCAGCGTGTCCACCGTGCCAGCAGGCAGCGCTGCAAATGCGGCATTGGTGGGTGCAAAAACGGTGAACGGGCCATCGCTTTTGAGCGTATCCACCAAGCCTGCCGCTTTAACGGCAGCCACCAGCGTGGTGTGGTCTTTGGAGTTGACGGCGTTGTCGATGATGTCTTTGGACGCGAGCATGGGCGCGCCGCCGACCATGACCTGGGCGAATGAAGAAGCGGCAGTCAGAGACATGGCAATGGCCAGGCCAACAGAGGCAAGTTTGAGTTTCGTATTCATGTGATTTCCCGTAAGTTGAAGTGGATGCAGAAGCCGAAACCAGAATAGGTTGAAGCGGCTGATGTGAATACGGCAACAACTTCAGGCCGGATTCAAACTTGGATGGCGAGTAGGGCTGCTCTCAACTCACCCGCTGCCAGAACCAGAATGTGGCAACCAGCACCAGCAGCACCGACCCGCCTCGCACCACCACGCTGGGGTACCAGACCCTTGCAACAAACAGTTGCGATAGCAGTACCCACGCGCTGACTGCAATAAGCTGCCCGGCTTCAACACCCAGGTTGAACCCGGCCAGCGCCCACGGCAGCAGACCGGTGGGGGCAGCGGCCTCTTGCAGCAAACCGGCAAAACCAAAGCCGTGCACCATGCCAAACAGCAGGGCCAGCACATCCACGCGCACCCATGGCACGGGGCGCAGATTCAGCAGCGCGGTGACAGCGATGGACAGCGCAATCACCGGCTCCACCCATACCGGTGAGGCCTGCGTCCAGCCCAAGGTGGCCAGCATCAGCGTGATGGAGTGGCCGATGGTGAAAGCGGTGACGGTGCGCAGCAATGCCAGCCAGACGTTGCCTGTTGTGTTGCCGTTTGCGTTTCCCTTTTTATTGTCGTTTGCGTTGGTTTTTGCGCGGGCGTTTGCAGTGGCCTGTGCGCTGCCGGTCGACCGCAAATTAAGCCGAAGCGGCAGCACCAGCGCCAGTAGAAATGCCAGGTGGTCATAGCCTTCCAGCAAGTGGCGCACGCCCAGCGCAAAGTAGTCGCGAAGCGCCTGCCAGCGGCCAGATGATGGCGCTTTGGCCACTGCAGCGGTTGTGACGACACTCGCATTTGACGCGGTTGCCGTAGCGGCAGCCAGCACCAAGGCGGTGACCTGAAGCGGTGATGTCGTGGTCAGCAGGTCGTTGCCGGCCACGCGCCCAGCCACTAAAAGCCGGTGCGTGGCGTCCTGCTCTTTCAGCAAGGTGTAGCGCAACGCCAGTGCCTGCGTGGCCGGGCAGCGCACATCGGCCGCGAAGCGCAGGTAGGCACCGTCACTTCGGCTCTCAATGCCGTCGGATTGCCAATTCAACCGGCACGCTGCTGCATTGGCTGGCTGACCTGGCAGAGGCTCCAGCTTCACTGCCTCATTGACGAGTGACAGCGCCAAAGGCGTGGCTGCTTTCACTTCGCCCCATGTGACCCTGCCATCTGCGTTGGCGTCGATCAGCACCAGCAGGTCGAGGTCTTTGATGGCAACGGACAGGGCGAGCCGAAAATTGCGCTCCGGCCGGGCGGTGCCTGACGGGGATGCAGCAACACCAGCCGCTCTCTCACTGGTTTCCTGAACGTCCAGATAGGCGTCGCTGCCCTTGTGGGCATTTGCCAAACCGGCGCTCATGGCCAGCGCGAAAACAACCCAGGCCGGCCGAAATGCCTCGACGAACAGTCGTATCCCGCTCATCGCGGCTCCTTGCGTGCGGGCCGTGACTGCGCCAGCCGCGTGTCCTGCAACCCGGCAGCTGCCAGAGCAGCCCGAATTTCAGCAATGGCACCCGCGTCTTTGGCGAGCTGCGCACTTTGCAGCGCCACCCACCAGTCCACCGGCTCACGCTGCAAGAGCAGGTTGCGCCGGGCCAGCGCCAGCGCAGCGGGCGCATCATCATCGAGCCACAAGGCGGCAAGTGCCAGCTCGCGGCCATGCAATGCCGGGTCGTCGCCCCGGCGCACCAGCTCGGCTGAATATTCCTTGAGTTGCGCGCGTGCGCCAATCCAGCGCGCATCGCCCAGACGCTTCCACGCAGCCGCGCGGCGCAGCACCACCGCGTCGGTCTCGGGCAGTGCGGCCAATGCAGCCAGTGCCTGCGACGTTTTGCCGGTGCGCCGCAGCAAATCGCTGTAGGCAATGGCGGTGTAGAGGTCGGGCTCAAGCTTCAGGCTGCGCTGATAGGCATCGGCTGCCGCGTTGTGCTTGCCTGCCCGCTCCTCGCCCTCTGCCAGCAATGAATACAGCCAGCTTTGCTGACCCGCATCTGCGGTCTGCGCAATCAGCGCTTGCAGGCCCCGCGCTGCTGGCAGGTGCTGGCCCTGCAATGATAGTGTTTCAAGCCGGCAGGCCTGCGCGTACAGGGCCTGGCCCGCGCGCGCAACCGCATCGCAGGCTTTTAAAGTTTCTGCATACCGGGCCGACAGCCGCTCCAGCGCAGCCAGGTTGAGCCAGCCCTGCGCGTGCATCGGTGCGCGCGCCAGTGCGGCCGTGAGTATCTTGCGCGACACCTCAAATTCATGGCGGCCCTGTTGCACGGTAGCCTGCAACACCGCGATATCCACCGGCGCATCCGCGCGGTCCCACCACGGCAGCAGCGCGGCTTGCGCGCGGCCCCAGTAGCGTGTGTCGCCGGTCTGCCGGGCCACCGAAATGTCTTGGCGCGCCTGCGCTGCGGCCGCAGCGGGGTTGGCTGCGTTGGGGGCTGATGCGGTCACAGCAGATCCCGCGCTGGCAGGCCCGCTGCGCACGGGTCGCGTGCGCGTGATCGCGGGCAGCACTTCCAGCACCTCGTCGTCTCTGGTGGGTTGCAGCGGAGTCACTGCCAGCACGTTGAAGTGCAGTGTTGAAAGCACCAACACCCCTGCCAGCGAGGTCCATGTGATGGAGAAGGCATGCATCCGTCTGTTTGTCATTTTTATCTGCTCTGTCCACGTCATGCAATCACGTCATGCGTTCAAAAATGCTTGGCGAAAAAAAGCCCGGCAGGCCGCAGGGCGCGGGATGCCGGGCTTTTTGAGATCCGCAGGCGTTTTGTTAAATCGCGCTTGGCTCCGCCGTGTCGTCCACCGCCAGGGTGATGGCGTTCACGTTTACCTCATCGCTGTTTTCGCCATTGTTGGCGATCTGGCTGGTTATGTAGTCAAGTGTTTTCTGCACGCTTTGCCCGGTCTGGGTTGACGGGTCGACCGGGGCGACCACCGGGTCATCCACGCCCCCGCAAGCGGCGACCAGTGCAGCGGCACTGGCTACCGCCAGCATCATTTTCACATTGGGTTTTCTCATGATGTTTCCTTAAAAACAGTGCTTACCTGGAACCTGGGTTGGGGGTATTCAGGTACGGGAAAGTCGCCAGGAAAGGCACTGTAGCCTGATCCACCGCATCGTGAATGTTAGCCGCATTGGGCAAGCCGTTGGCCCCAGGCGCAGCCATCAAGGCAGTCAGCGCCGTTGCATCGCACTTGGAGGTGAGCGATGGCACGCCCGGAACCGAGTTGAGTTTCAGCGAGTCATTGGCCCCGTTGATGGCGCACAAGCCACCCACCATAGCCACCAGCGCAATGTCCACCACGTCGTCTTTAGGACGGCGACCGTTCGGGAAACCCGCCAGATCAACTGCCTGCGCCAGGTTGGCTGTGCCACCCACGCGCAACACTTCACCAGCCACGCCCAGGCGGTTCTGGCTGGCAAATGGCACGGGCGCAATGGCTGTGTTCAGGCGCATCATTTCCGACGCTGTCGGCGTGACGGGCTTGTTCACGCCGGTGATGCCGGTCAGGAACGTGGTGAGCAAGTCAGTGCGTGGCAGGTTGATCGGGGCGACCGCTTTGGCGTCACCCGCGAGCACAACACCCAGCAGCGCGGGCAGCGTGGGGTTGGAGACATAGGTCAGAAACTGGCCGTCGTCTTTGGGGCTGGAGGCATTGAACTTGTCTTTGTCTGGCAGACCAATCACCAGCTCATTGACCAGCGGGTTGCCCAGGCGGGACACCTGCACCCACGCACCACCCTGTTTGGTGGCATTGTCATTGCCAGACCCTGGCTTGCCATTGAGCAAACGCCCCTGGCGCAGGCTGGCCGTGGTCCAGCCGCCGATCACGGGGTCACCGCCCGCAGTGAGGCAATCCTTGTGCACTTCCATGGCGATGGTTGTCACGTTGGCCTGCTGAATCACATGCTTGCCGCCTTGG
The DNA here is from genome assembly GCA_043758475.1 of Comamonadaceae bacterium. Classification (GTDB taxonomy): domain Bacteria; phylum Pseudomonadota; class Gammaproteobacteria; order Burkholderiales; family Burkholderiaceae_C; genus JANYCG01. Next base: position 5,412 of record JAYVNK010000101.1, read on the forward strand.
CCAGCAGCATCCTTGTTGGCGGGATCAAGCAGGAAAGCAGCAGGCGCGTTAACCAAGTCAAACACCGGGCCCAGGTTGACCGCAAAACCTTCCTGGCGCTGGCCTACGAACACCTTGCCCTGGTCCTTGCCAGCCGGGCAGCCGGGAATGGTGACGGTGTGGATGTGCTTGCCGGCATACGTGGCGTAGTCGGCAATCGTCTTCACGCCGATGTTGTCCACGGGTTTCTCAAAGCTTGCACCACCACCGGTTTTGGTGACTGCGGCAACCGTGCCTTTGCGGCGTTCACCGCGCACCACGTTGACCGAATAGGTTTCGTTGACGTTCAGATTGGGGTCGTTCAGGGCGCTGACAGCACCGGACTGGATCAGCGGAATCGCCACGCTGGCGGAACCAATCGTCAGGGCGGTGGATTTGAGTGCGTTCTTGAAACGGAACTGGAACGTGATGTCCTCCACCCCATTGCCATTGTTATCAATGTGGATTTCATACAGCGCGTTCTGGTCCATGTGGAAGTAGTTGGGGCCGCCGTACGGGGCTTGCAGGGGCTGGTAATTAGCCAGCAGGGTCACGTAGTCAGAACGACCACCCGCGCCATTGGCGGCGACGCCTTCATAACTTCGGAACATGTAAAAGTCGGTTCCATCGACCTTGGGGCTGTTGGTGATGTTGGGGGCTTCGCGGTGGCTCGAT
>JAYVNK010000102.1:0-6095 GCA_043758475.1 Comamonadaceae bacterium
CGCGCCGTTTCATCGGGCGCAGTTGCGTGAACTCCTGCTCCCAATAGCGAAGCACATGGGGTTTTACACCACATAAATCGCCAACTTCACCGATGGTAAAGTAACGTTTTGCCGGGATTGGGGGGAGGGTTTTCTCCATTGAAATCAATGCTGTAGCCGCGAAAGTTTCTAGGTTACTCTAAGTTGGCACCGGCTGTAAAGGCCATGCGAGCCCAAGACAAAAATATAACCTGAAAGCGGCATCAAGGCGCTACAGACGCCAGTTCCTCACACGCAAGCGTCAATTCCTGCCTTCCCCCTGGATTTGCTCCTTGAGCTTGTGGCTGGCATGAAACGTGACGACGCGCCGCGCGCGGATGGGAATCGCCTCGCCAGTGCGCGGGTTGCGCCCAGGGCGCGGTGCCTTGGTGCGAATCTGGAAGTTGCCAAAGCCAGAGATTTTGACGTCCGACCCTTCGACCAAGCTGACCGAAATCAGCTCAAAAAACGCGTCAATCATGTCTTTGGATTCACGCTTGTTCAAGCCAATCTGGTCAAACAGCAGTTCTGCCAGCTGGGCTTTGGTGAGCGCTGGGGTCTCCAGGCTTTCTACCGCAAATTCCATTCAGTCCCTCATTTCCTGCTTTTGTCTTGCTTGTTGTCTTGCTTCGCCACATCAGACCCGCTGGCGCGCGCCAATGTCGTTGCCCAACTGGCTCACCACGGACTGCACCGCAGCATCAATCTGCGCTTCTGTCAGCGTAGCGTCGTCGCCGTTCAGCGTCAAGCGAACTGCCAGACTTTTATCAGCCGGTGCAACATCCGCACCACTGCTGTCCCGCACAGGCTTGGCACGGTAGACATCAAACAGGCGCGCATCTTTGAGCAGGCCTGCCGTGGGCGCAGCCCAAATTGAGCGCATCAGTGCGCCATGGGTGACCCGCTGCGCCACCAACACGGCTATGTCGCGCTCCACGGCCTGGAACTTCGCCACCGGCGTGAAGGCAGGCAACGCGCGGTGCAACACCGCATCCAGCGCCAACTCGAACAGGACAGGCGCGCAGGGCAGCTCAAACGCCTGGCGCCATTTAGGATGCAGCTCGCCCACAAAGCCAATCACCACGCCATTCAATACCACCTTGGCGCAGCGCCCTGGGTGCATTGCGGGGTGCTCAGCGGGCTCGAACACGGGTTGCTGCGGAGCCAACAGGGCCTGCACATCGCCCTTTACATCAAAAAAATCAACCGGTTGCTCTTTGCCGCTCCATTGAAGCGCACTCGCACTGCCCGCCGCAAGTCCCGCGACACGCATCGGCTGATGAATGCCGTCAACGCTCGCATCCGAGCTTTTGACCGACGCATCGCGCATAAACACGCGGCCCAGCTCGAACACGCGCACGCGGTCGGCCTTGCGGTCTAGATTGAATTTCAAGACTTGCAACAGCGAACCAAGCAGCGACGAGCGCATCACGTTCAACTGGCTGGCAATCGGATTGAGCAGCTTGATCGGGTTGCCGTTGCCTGCCAAATCACGCTCCCAGCGCTCTTCAACAAAGCTGAAATTGATGGTCTCGGTGTAGCCCAAACCGGCCAGCGACCTGCGCACGGCAAAACGGCTTTGAAGAGCCTCACTGCGGGCTTTGGGCGCCACCGGCGCGATGGGAGCCATGGTCGGCAGATTGTTGAAACCGATCAGGCGAACGACCTCTTCAATCAGGTCTTCTTCGATGTTGATGTCGAAGCGACAGGCGGGCGGGGTCACGGCGATGACATCATTCGCGTCAGTCGCTGGCAGCCCCACTCGCTTGAAGGCATCCAGGCACTGCGCGGCGGTCACCGGCATGCCGATGACCCGGCTGGCCCGCGCCACGCGCAGTTGCACAGGCTTGCGCAAGGGCATGTTGACTTGGCTGTCATCCATCGGCCCGGCCTGGCCGCCGCAGATGTCCAGCACCAACCGCGTGATGTACTCGATGTGCTCCACCGTCTGACTCGGGTCTACGCCACGCTCAAACCGGTGCCCCGCATCGGTGCTGAAGTTGAAGCGGCGTGAACGCCCTGCCACCGCTTCGGGCCACCAAAAGGCGGCTTCGATGTAGATGTTTTGCGTGTCGTCCGTCACACAGGTGCTGTCGCCACCCATGATGCCCGCCAGCGATTCAACTGCTTGGTCGTCGGCAATGACGCCCACCTTCTCATCGACCGTGATGGTGTTGCCATTGAGCAGCTTGAGTGATTCCCCCGCTTTGCCCCAGCGCACATCCAGGCCACCGTGGATTTTGTCCAGGTCAAAAATGTGCGACGGGCGACCATATTCGAACATCACGTAGTTGGAAATATCGACCAGTGCCGTCACGCTGCGCTGACCGCAACGCGCCAGGCGGTCCACCATCCACTGCGGCGTTTTGGCTTTGGGGTTGACACCTTTGACGATGCGACCCGAGAAGCGGCCACACAGGTCAGCGGCGGAGATTTTGACAGTAAGTTTGTCGTTGTGGCTCGCGGGCACAGAGGGAAAGCTGGTGACTTTCAACGGCGCGCCAGTGATGGCTGCCACCTCGCGCGCCACGCCAAACACGCTCAGACAGTGGCCCAAGTTGGGCGTGAGTTTCAGCGTGAACAGCGTGTCGTCCAGATTCAAAAATTCGCGAATGCTGGTGCCGATAGGCGCGTCAGCCGCCAGCTCATACAAGCCGCTGGATTCTTCACTGATCTTCAACTCGCTGGCTGAGCACAGCATGCCCTGGCTTTCCACGCCGCGCAGTTGACCCAGCTTGATCGCAAACGGTTTGTCATCCGCACCAGCCGGCAGCAGCGCGCCGACGGTCGCCACTGGCACGCGAATGCCCACACGGGCGTTGGGCGCACCGCAAACGATGTTCAGCAAGGTGCCAGTTCCAGCATCCACCTGGCAGACGCGCAGCCGGTCCGCATTGGGGTGCTGCGCGCACGCCTTGATCTCGCCCACCACCACGCCCGTGAATGGCGGCGCGGCAGGCACGGCCTCTTCCACCTCCAGCCCCGCCATCGTCAGCGCATCGGCCAGCGCTTGGGATGACAAGGCAGGGTTACAAAACTCTCTCAACCAGCTTTCAGGAAATTGCATATTTCTGATCTCCTGAATTATTGAAACTGCGACAAAAAGCGAATATCGTTCTCAAAGAACAGGCGCAAATCGTTCACGCCATAGCGCAGCATGGCCAGACGGTCAATGCCGCTGCCAAAGGCGAAGCCAATGTATTTCTCGGGGTCCAGGCCCATGTTTCGCACGACCGTCGGATGCACTTGACCTGAGCCCGCAACTTCCAGCCAGCGGCCAGCCAGTGGGCCTGAGCTGAAGGCGATGTCGATCTCGGCGCTGGGCTCGGTGAACGGGAAGTAGCTCGGGCGAAATCGCAGCGTCAAATCATCCGTCTCAAAAAAAGCTTTGCAGAAATTCAGGAAGGTGACCTTGAGGTCTTTGAAATTGACGTTTTCGCCAATCCACAAACCCTCGAACTGGTGAAACATGGGCGAGTGCGTGGCGTCGCTGTCCACGCGGTACGTGCGGCCTGGCGCGATGACACGAATCTCCGGCATCGTGCCAACCGCTGCGGCTGTAGCATGCTTTTTGACGTGGGACACGGCATAGCGGATTTGCATCGGACTGGTGTGCGTGCGCAGGCAGTACGGCTGGCCCTGCTCGTCGTTCATGTCCACGTAAAACGTGTCTTGCATCGAGCGTGCCGGGTGATTGGGCGGGTTGTTCAGCGCGGTGAAGTTGAACCAGTCGTTCTCAATCTCCGGGCCATCGGCGACATCAAACCCCATGCTGTTGAAGATGCTCTCCACGCGCTCCCACGCGAGTGCAATCGGGTGCAAACCGCCCTGCCCGCGCTGGCGACCCGGCAAAGTCACGTCCAGCGCTTCGGTCTTGAGCTGGGCTTGCAGCTCGGCATCTGCCAAGCCGTGCCGACGCGCATTCAATGCCGCCTCAATCGCCTGCTTGGCCAGATTAATCGACGCCCCGCGCGACTTTTTCTCGTCCACACTCAACGCAGCCATGCCCTTCATCAGCTCGGTGACGCGGCCCGACTTGCCCAGAAACAGGGCTTTGGCGTTTTCCAGATCAGCGGGTGTGGCAGCGCCTGCAAAGGCCGCTGTGGCGCTGTCAACCATTGAATCGAGTTCGTTCATGCGTGGGGACCCGGAGTTGCTGGCTGCACAGGAGATGCAAAATTTCCCAGAAGGCCAAAAAACCAAAGGCTAGTGCCTTTTCAAGCCCTAGCCCTCGTCGGTATTGCGTGAGTAGCTATTAATTACGCAGCTTACTCAAATCAATATCAAGCTGCCAGTTTGGCCTTGACCTGCTCCACAATGCCGGCAAACGCGGGCATGTCATGAATCGCGATATCGCTCAGGACCTTGCGGTCGATCTCGATACCGGCTTTCTTGAGGCCGTTGGCAAACTGACTGTAGGTCAGGCCGCACTGGCGGGCCGCAGCGTTAATACGAGCGATCCACAACTGGCGGAACACGCGCTTTTTGGTGCGGCGGTCACGGTAGGCATACTGCCCGGCCTTCATTACGGCTTCTTTGGCGATGCGGAAGACATTGCCGCGGCGGCCGCGGAAACCTTTGGCAAGGGCTAAAACTTTTTTGTGGCGGGCGCGAGCCGTTACACCACGTTTGACGCGAGGCATGTGTTACTCCTTGTTCGCAAGTTAATTAAATGCCACGACCGGGCAGCATCTGGGCCATGGAAACCATATTGGTTTCATGCACCGTGACGGCACCGCGCAGATGGCGTTTATTTTTGGTGGTCTTCTTGGTCAGGATGTGACGCTTGAAGGCTTGGCCGCGCTTGACGGTACCACCTGGGCGAACGCGGAAACGCTTTTTAGCGCCGCTCTTGGTCTTCATTTTGGGCATGTACATGCTCCTTCTTCATTGTGCTCGCGAGGCGTCAGTGAGACTTTCACTGCCTTGTTGGCCCCGAGTCACTTATTTCCGGTTCGCCTTCCGGCGAATCGGTAACTTTTCAATCTGCTGCTTCAAATTTGAAGCTTCAACCTCAAGCAGCAACCTCTGCAGGCGCCGCCACTTTCGCAGCACCCCCACCCGACTTCTTCTTGCCCGGCGCGATCATCATGACCATCTGCCGACCTTCGAGTTTGGGAAACTGCTCCACCACAATCAAATCAGCCAGATCCGTGCGCATGCGATTCAACAGCGCCATGCCAATTTCCTGGTGCGTGATCTCGCGGCCCCGAAAGCGCAGCGTGATCTTGCATTTGTCGCCCTCATCAAGAAAGCGCTTGATGTTGCGCAGCTTGATGTTGTAGTCGCCATCGTCGGTGCCTGGGCGGAATTTGACTTCCTTGACCTCGATGATCTTTTGTTTGGACTTCGCGTCGGCCGCCTTCTTCTGCTCCTGGTACTTGAACTTGCCGTAATCCATCAAACGACAGACCGGCGGTATCGCCGTGGCAGAGATCTCGACGAGGTCAACATCCAGCTCGCCTGCCATGCGCAGGGCTTCCATCAGGCTGACGACGCCTAACGGCTCGTTTTCAACGCCCGAGAGGCGAACTTCCGGGGCCATGATTTCCCGGTTAAGGCGGTGTTTGCGTTCTTCGCGGTGACGGCGGTCACGAAATTCAGTAGCGATGGCTCAATCCTTCAAAATAATTACTACAAAAACAGTAGCTTTAAACATTCAATCCAATAGCGTGACAGGGACCGCGTGGCAAACTCCGTATGACAAGTTCACCCAGCACACGCGGACAAACTGCTGTTTTGGATGGCGCATCGAGTGCACCAAGCCTAGATCACAACTTGTGAGCAATGTCACCGGCGATTTTTTGCACGAATGCATCGAGGGACATCACACCGAGGTCAAGGTTGCCCCGGGCGCGCACTGCAACGGCACCCGCTTCTTTCTCCTTGTCACCTGCGACCAGGATGTACGGAAGCTTTTGCATCGAATGTTCGCGTATTTTATACGTTATTTTCTCGTTGCGCAGATCCGTCACCACCCTAAGCTCTTGATTTGGCAGTGCTTTCTTCAGATTTTCGACAATTTCACGACAATAGTCGGCCTGCGCGTCGGTGATATTGAGCACCGCCACCTGCAC
>JAYVNK010000103.1:0-6084 GCA_043758475.1 Comamonadaceae bacterium
TCTTCGAGCAACGCGTTGTTGTGCCATCGCATCCGCAGCGGATCGCCATCGACGGCATCCGGCGGCGGTATCTCAACGCGAATATGCCGGTGGTCCACCAACGCCCGCATGAAGCGCTGGCTCCGCAGGCTGAACCCCCCGTTTTGCACTGGGGTCACGCTATGCCCGGGTTCCTTGCTCTCGTGTGTCCACTCGAAACTGTTCTTCCAGTAACTGCCTTTCGGCGTAACGATATGCGCCAGATGTATCGGCGCACCGATGTAGTCACAGTCCAGGAAGTCTTCGCGCCAGTTGGCGGCGTTGACGACCCAGCCGTCTTCCTGCACGACCAGCGCGAATTCGGTGTCGATCACCCGCCAGAGGGCGAACATCATGAACCAGCTGTACTCGTGGTAGTTCATGGATGCCACCGTCAAGTGACGAATGCCCTTCGCAAGGTCCGGAGGACGGACCGGGCTGCACAAGAGCGCTCGGCATCCAGGCATTTGAGCCAGGCTGTGCTGCAGGGCAAGCGCTGCGCCGGTCGCGTCCGCCAGGCCATTGACCGAGACGAGTGTGATCTGGCGAAAGGCTTGGGTCATGACGTGGCTCCAATAGTCCGCTTCAGCGACGCGCCGGAACGGCCGATGGGTCTTTCCAATTGAACTCGACATAGCGTCGAATCACCAGACAGCCGGGCGGTGAGTCGATCAGCGACACCGACGATGTCGGATCCTTGCCGTCGGTGTAGACGGCAAAGTTGGGAAGCAGTTGCGTTCGACGGTAGCCGACCAGTTCTTGCTGCGCAACGCTCTGGCAAGTAAAGGGGGCGACGGAGATCCGCTCCGCCTGCACCGAACACGCACCATCGGCTTCGGGGATCGCGGTGATCGACATGGCAGCGCCGCCGTTGGCGTACTCCATGCCGATCATCGCGAAGGTGGCGCTGTCGTTGGTGCGCTTGCGATCCCAATCGAGCAGCACGTCGTTCGCCTTTGCGCCCTGCACTGCCGCCGACGACAGGCGTTGCAACGCGGGCAGGCAGCGCTTCAAGCCGACGTTGGCAGCCGCAGCCGCAAGCGCGTTCACGGGTGCTGCAGCCTGTGGCGGTGGCACCAGGACTCCTTGCGCCACTGCGGACACAACGCCCGCGAGAAGCAGTACGCCCAGCGTAAGCCTGCGGAGAAAAACCGGCCGAAGTGTCATCGCTCAAACCTCCTTGTAAAGCGCGTCGATGGCCGCCGTGTATGTCCGCACGTTGACCTCGCTTTCAGGGTCGAGCTTGCGCAAGAACTGTTGTGCCCGAAGCCGGTGAAGCTCGATGTCGCGGTCGTGCTCGGCAAATGCGCGCTGCAATGCGACTCCACCCTCCTCGCAGTCGAAACCGTCGTAGTAATAGCCGCAGTCGTCGACCAATTTCGAGTTATGAATCAAGGGATAGTTTCCGTACAGCGCCTCGTAGTACACATAGTTCTGGCCGTTCTCCCAGTGGTGGCTGATGACCGCATCGACGTTCGGCGCAAGCACCTGGTAGATCGGAAAGCGCCCCTCGAAAGTAGAGAGCCCATGCCGCACGATGTCCAAGCTGCTGGCGAAGGCGTTGAACACCGCATGGTCCTTCATATGGAAGGTGTTGTAGCAATACACGTGCTCGATGAGGTTCGCATTGGCGCGATGGGCGTTCTCGCAAACCAGCATCGGGATGTGGCTGGTCTTCACCATGCAGACATTGGGTTCGAACATGCCGAGTCGCCAACGCTTCTTGCCGGGCTGATAGCCGAAGGGTGCGCTGGCAGGCGCATCGATGCGCTGCTTGGCCAGCGCACGCTCCAGCACCACCGGACTCCACAGGTGCGGCAGCATGCTCACCGGCGCACGAAAGGTGCTCGCGAAATATGGGACGCAAGTGGCCTCGTATTCGGGCAGGGTCCACACCGCGTGGTACGGCGCGCTGTTGATCAACAGGCCGTTCGGCTTGTCGAACACCATGCGCTCGATGTCGATCACGTAGTCGTTGCCGACGCGCATCGAAGCGACCTTGCCGCCCTTCTCGCGAAACGCGATGACCCATTCGCGAGACAGTTGCGCACTCATTTCGATCATCACGTCGAGCTCTGCAGCAGCCGTCGCCAGGTCGATCACTGGCACCGGCGAGTCGGCGAGGAACCGCGCGTCGGTCGGTGTGCCGTCGCCGCCGCCGGCCACGAGGTAGGTCGCGGAGACGCGTGGCGATCGCATCAGCAACATCACCAGGAAAAGGCAGTTCTGGAAGATGCCGTTTTCCCAAAGCGACTGCTCGCCCTTGCGCACGAAAATCGATACTCCGACCTTGAGTTGTCGCTCGATCACGCTGGCGCTCCTTGCAGGCGAAGTAACAGGGTCGCGTAGCCATCGAGGTTGGCTCGGCTGAAAGGATCGACCGCCTCGAACGTGCGTTGCGCCCGCACGCGATAGTCGTCCAGCTGCGCATCGTGCGTCTGTGCGGCGACGCGCAGTTGACGGCCTCCTTCGGCAGCATCGAAGCCGGGGTAGTAGTAGCCCGCGCCTGCCAGATCGCGCAGCCACGGCGAGTTGTGAATCAAAGGGTAGTTGCCATACAGCGCGTCCAGATAGCTGTAGTTCTGGTCGTTCTGCCACTGGTGCGACACCACCGCGTCGGCATGCTGCGCCATGTAGCCGACGATGTCGTGGCGCCCCAGAAAGACAGCCTTGTGCTGCTTCACCAGGTCGAGCGAGTTCGCCAGATAGAGCATGGTCGGATGCGTCGTCATGTGCAACGTGTTGAGCGCATGCAGCATCTGAACGGTCGAAGGGTCGGCACGGTAGGCCTCGTCGCACAGGAGCATCGGAATGCTGGATGTCTTGACGACCGAAATATTGGGTTCGAAACTCACGACGCGCAAACCTGCCCTGCGGCCGCTCGCGTCGGGTTCGCGCGCCTTGTAGCCATATCGAACGCCGGTGATGGACGCCACTTCTTCAATGCGGCGGTCGAGAAAATAGGATTGCCAAATGAATGGCGCGATGTGCACCGAGCAGCGATTCAGGGTGCGCATCATCGGCGCGAACTCGGCGTCTTTCGGTAACAGCCAGACTTCGTCGCATCGGTCGGTGCCGCCAAGGTGTCCCGGCTTCTGGAACACCGACGGCTCTATCAAACTTACATAAGGTTGCCCGCAAGAAAGAAACGCAACCTTTTTGCCTCGTGCCCGCATCAATCGCAGCCACTGCGGATCGAGCGCGCCCGCCATCTCGATGACGACGTCGACCTCGTCGGTAGCTTCACGCTGCGTGAGTCGACGCAGGCCCATGGCACCCAGGTCGACTTGTGCAGGCATGGCTGCCTGATCGCCCACGTCGATCAATACGACGTCGCGAACGAAGGACAGGCGTTGGAACAAACGCGCGAGGAAGAACACGTTCTGCCCCATGCCGTTTTCCCACACGTTCTGGCCCGCGTGACTGATAACCGAAATACCGATGCGCATGTTTTCTGGCCCACGTCAAAAACAGGAAAGGCCCCCGCGTCGAAACGCGGAGGCCCATCATGAACTCAAGTCAGAGTGCTTACTTCCATTTCCAGCCGATACCCGCGTTCAATCCCCACTCCTTGCCCGTGGTCGATACACCGGCACCCCAGGTCATCTGACCGTCGTCGGCCATCTGTTTGAAGTTCAGCGCGAAGCCTGTGTAGCCATGGTACGTACCGATACCCAAACCAACCGCTTTTTCGCCTGCACTCAGTGACGGCATGTAAGTGCCCGACATCGCCAAAGCCAACGCAGTGCCGGAGTAAGCGACTTTCGAAACCGCTCCGAGTTGAGCGTTCATTTGCTGCTGCGAGTTTTGCAACTGACTTACGTTGGCCGCGTCTGTCGGCGCAATGCCTGCCGCAACATTGGTGATGCGACGCTCGTTGCCCGGCGAACCGACCGACACCGTATTCGGCTGGTTGGCGATCGATCCCGCACCCAAGGCCACCGAGTTGGCGCCCATCGCGCTCGACCCGAAGCCCAGAGCCGTGCCGTTCGCGCCTGTCACCGAAGCGTTGGCACCGATGGCGACACCGTTGTCGGCGTTGGCCGCAACATACGAGTTGGCGCCCACCGCGGTCGACGGATCTGCCAGCGCCTGAGCCTGGTAGCCGATGGCCACCGAGCCCTCCTGCTTGGCCGTCGACCGGAAGCCGATCGCCGTCGTGTTGCTGTCTTGCGCCAGCGATTGCGAACCGTAGGCCGTGGCACCGTTGGCGACGATGGTCGACGTTGCGCCGTTCACCCCCACCATCGTGCCGGCCTGCGCACAGGTGCCGGTGGCCGTCGTGTCGACACCGTTTGCAACTCCACAACCTGCACCCACTGCGACGACGGAGGTATTGTTAATGGCGCGAGATTGCGTCATCAGTTGCCCGCTCTGCTTACCGCCGGTAATCGTAGCTACCACTGCGCCACCGTTGGCCGTTGCGGCCTGGGCCGCGGTGACCAATGGTTCCAGCGAAGTCGACAAGGTCGACACGCTGCTGTTGGTGGTGCTCAATCCAGTCGAGAGCGACGCCATGCCGGTCGAGATCGAGCCGACACCTGTCGACAAAGAACCGACATTGCTGTTCGTGGTGCTCAGTCCGGTCGAGAGCGAACTGACGCCTGTCGACAGCGAGCCGACAGTCGTGGACACCGATGCCACCGTGGTCGAGATCGACCCGACCGCAGTAGAGACCGAACCCAGTCCCGTAGACAACGAGCCCACGTTGCTGGTCACGGTGCTCAACCCGGTCGACGCGGAGGTCGACAGCGAGGTCACGTTGCTGTTTGTGGTGCTCAGCCCTGTCGACAATGAACTCACATTGCTGCTGGTGCTGCTGAGTCCGGTGGAGAGCGAGCCGACATTGCTGTTGGTTGTGCTCAGGCCAGTCGACAGCGATCCGACATTGCTCGTCACCGTGCTCAACCCGGTCGATGTCGAGGTCGACAACGAGCTCACATTGCTGTCGGTCGTGCTCAGTCCGGTCGACAACGAACCGATGCCGCTGGTGGCGGTGCTCAGGCCCGAAGAGGTCGACGTCGACAGCGAACTGACGTTGCTGTTCGTCGTGCTCAGTCCGGTCGACAGCGATGAGACATTGCTGTTGGTGGTGCTGAGTCCGGTCGACAGCGACGACACATTGCTGGTCACCGTGCTGAGACCTGTCGACGTCGAGGTGGACAGCGAGCTGACGTTGCTGTCGGTCGTGCTCAGGCCGGTCGACAGCGAGCTGATTCCGCTGGTCGCCGTGCTCAACCCACTCGACGTGGACGTCGACAGCGACGTGACATTGCTGTCTGTCGTGCTGAGTCCGGTCGACAGTGAACCGATGCCGCTGGTAGCGGTGCTCAACCCGGTCGACGTGGAAGTCGACAACGACGTGACATTGCTGTTCGTCGTGCTCAGCCCCGTCGAGGTTGACGTGCTCAGACTGCTGATGCTGGTCGAGAGCGAATTGGTCGTGGTCGACAACTGCGACACGTTGACCGCGTCGCCTTGCGCCGACCCGGCCGACACACCCGTCACCTGGCGACCACCCACGTTCACTTCGCCGGTAGAGGTCTGGGTTGCCGCCAGGCCATAGCCGATGTAGTTGGTGAGCGCCCCCACGCTTGCGCTGGAACCCGCGCCCAAAGCCACGCTGTTGGCGACCGACGTCGTAGCACCGGCGCCAAGCGCCATGCTGTTGATGCCAGTTGCCACCGCGCCCCGGCCCAAGGCCACGCTGTTGACGCTGTTGGACACCGCATTCGGCCCGATCGCCGTGCTGTCCGCACCCAGTGCGCTGCTGTCAGGCAGCGTACTGTTGGTGTGGAAGTACTTGGCGCCGGTCGAATTGATGGTGCTCATGCCGGTCGACAAAGAACTGATACCGCTGTTCGACGTGCTCAGGCCCGTCGACGTGCTCGTGGAGAGGCTCGTCAGCTGACCGAAGTTCGCCGCATCGGCTGCGGCCGTGCCGTCTGCAACGTTCGTGATCTTCAGACCGCTGTTGTCGATGCCGTTGGTCGTGGTCGCGCCTGTGACCACCAGGCCGCCGGTCGTGATGCCGGTGGACAAGGATGTCGTCAGGTTGGATACGCC
>JAYVNK010000104.1:0-6080 GCA_043758475.1 Comamonadaceae bacterium
GGCAGCGCAATCTGGTCCAGCGGCGGTTGCTCGCCCGCGATGATCTTCATCAGCGGTTGCGGGCCATGCAAGAGCGCGCGGCAGAGCTTGGCAAAGCTCACGTCGCCCCAGCCAGTGATCACGTGGTCCGCCAGTTGCACGATGTCTTGGCCGTCTACCTCATGGCTCACCTCGGGCCCGCCCAGCACGATTTTGATTGCGGGCCGCTGAGCCTTGAGCAGACGCACGAGGGCGCAGGTTTGCGTGACGTTCCAGATATAGACACCAAAGCCAATGATCTGCACCTCACCCACTGTTACCTTACCCGCCAGTGACTCGTCCAGCGTAGCCAGTAGCTCGTCCACCATCTCCTGAGCCTTGCGCGCAATCGTGAACTCGCGCAAAACGGTTTGCGCCTTCAAATCCGCCATATTGGCCAGCAAGTAGCGCAATCCCAGCGACGCGTGGATGTATTTGGCGTTCAGGGTGCACAGGATGATGGCGGGCATCTCTGTATTATCTGCTTGGCAGACTTTCCCTGGTTTAACCGGAAGTTGGCACAAACGTTGGCAAAAACGTTGATTGATATTATTAAAAATTTATATAAATCAACGCTTTAAGAAAGCCAATAACTTGGCAAAATAGAGGCATGTACAGCCAACCCCACCAGTTTGAGCCTCTCATGCCCGCAGATGCGAGTATCGAGCCGCTGCTGGCCCGGGCGCACGATTTGTCCCGCGCCGCTACCTCGCTGGCAGGCACCCGCGTGCCGCCCGAGTTGCGCAGCCTCCTGCGCAGCATGAATTCGTATTACACCAACCGCATTGAAGGCCAACACACCCGTCCCCACGAGATTGACCAGGCGCTCAGTAAAGACTTCTCCAAAGACGCAAAGCTGGCCGCCAAACAGCGCCTGGCGGTGGCGCACATTGAAGCCGAAGTGGCGCTTGAGCGACGCTATACCGGGGTTCAGGGCGCACAGGGTGCACATGACGTTCTGGGCGCACATGACGCTCAAGGCGCGCAAACCCTGTATTCGGCAGACGCAGTACGGGTCATGCACCAGGAACTGTTTGGCAGTCTGCCCATGGATGATTTGCGCACAGATGAAGGCGAGCCCATCGTGCCGGGGCAACTGCGAGCGCGTGAGGTGCAGGTAGGTCAGCACGTGGCCCCATCGTTTGCCAGCGTGCCTGCCTTGTTGCAGCGCTGGGGCAGCCACTACGGCAATGTGCGGCGCGGGGAGGCGGCCCTCGTCGCCATGGCCTGCGCGCACCAGCGGCTGGGCTGGATTCACCCGTTTGTGGATGGCAATGGGCGCGTCATGCGGCTGCACACCCACCTGCTCTTGAACGCGTTGGGTTACACCGGTGGTTTATGGTCGCCGTTACGGGGCTTTGCGCGCAACACCGAACGTTATTACGCGCTGCTGGCCGATGCCGACAGCCTGCGCCGGGGCGACCTGGATGGGCGCGGTAACCTGAGCGAGCAGGCGCTGATCGCCTGGGCGGACTATGTGCTGGAGGTTTGCCAGGACCAGGTGAGCTTCATGACCGGCATGCTGGATTTTGAAACACTGATGGCGCGCCTGGAGGCCTGCCTCGTGTTTGAGGCCACGGTAGAGAAATCCGGCGTACGGCAAGAGTCGCTGCGGGGGCTGCACTACTTGTTTTTGAGCGGCGAAGAAATGGGGCGGGGCGATTTCAAGGCCCTGCTGGGCATGGGTGACCGGGCTGCAACAGACGCGCTGGGCGCACTGGTCAGGCGGGGGCTGCTCAAGTCAGACTCGCCGCAGGGCAAGGTGCGGTTTGGTTTGCCACAGCATGCGTTGCGGTTTCTGTTTCCCCGCCTGTGGCCGGAGGCTGAGGGGGATGCAGCCAGGTCGCGATAACCGGTTTCACCAGTTTCACCCGTTTCACCGGCCTCGGTCACACCAGGCCGGAACTTTGCCCAACCCTGCGGCTCCCATACACCCAAAATGAAATTGCCCACTACGTTGCCCCGCTCTTTGATTGCTGCCATAGTTACTATTATTTTAGTAGCTACTTATGCAGCGTCTACTAGGGCTACAGCCCAAAACAACCCCCAAAACAGCGTAAATAGCGCAAATAGCACGATTACAACGCCCCAGGTGCGCGCCGAGCTCATGGCGCACGCACCCCAGGGCGTGGATGGCGGCACCGCTACTGCGACGGGCGCTGGCAAAACGGTCTGGGTCGGCCTGCAACTGGCCCACAAGCCCGAATGGCACACCTACTGGAAGAATTCGGGCGATTCAGGCTTGCCGACGGCCCTGCAATGGACTTTGCCGCCCGGCGTGACAGCGGGCGATATTGCCTGGCCTGCGCCGCACAAAATCCGCATCGGCAACCTGGCCAATTACGGCTACGAGGGCAAGGTGCTGCTGCCGGTGCCGCTGACGATCACGCCAGATTTCAAGCCGCCACTGCTGGGCAACGATATCGCGGTCAAGCTCAAGGCAGCATGGCTGGTGTGCCGCCAGGAATGCATCCCTGAAGAGGGCGAGTTTGCCTTGAAGATTCCGCTTAAGGGCTCGACCGCCCTGAATACAGCGGCGTTTGAAACCGCTTTCGCCGCCGCACCCAAGCCGGTGATGGCGGCAGGCCCGGGCGGCACCCTTTCCGTCATACCCGACAGTCGCGTGCTGATTGACGGCAAAAACCTGAGCTTTGAAGTGCAGGGCTTGCCGCTGGGCCTGCGCGGCAAGACGCTTGATTTCTTTCCCGAAACGCCTGAGGTCATTGAGACCGCCGCGCCGTGGACCCAAAGCTGGACCGGCGCAGTCTGGCGCGCCAGCGTGCCACTGGCAGCCCAGCGCAGCAACAGCCCCAGCGTGATGCCGGTGGTGCTGGCTGCGGATGTGGACGGCAAGCGGCAAAGCTACCTTGCCGACGTCAAGGTGCTGGGCGAATGGCCCAAGGTGGCCGCTGCCGCTGCGGTGCCGCCCGCGCTGGAGGCTGCACTCAAGGCCAATGCGTTCAGTGCAGCACCGACCCAAAACACGGGTTCTGCATCGGGGTCTGCATCGAGTTTTGCACCGGGTGCGGGCGCAGTACCCATCACGCTGTTCGCTGCCATTTTGGGCGCGCTGCTGGGCGGCCTGATCCTCAACCTCATGCCCTGCGTGTTCCCGGTGCTGGCCATCAAAGTGATGAGCTTCACGCAGCAGGCCGATGACCGGCGTGGCCACCGGATCAGCGGACTGGCCTACACCGCCGGAGTGATTGTCTCGTTTCTGGCGCTGGGCGCGCTGATGCTGACGCTTCGCACTGCGGGCGAGCAGCTAGGCTGGGGATTTCAATTGCAGTCCCCCGCAGTGGTGGCAGGCTTGGCCGTGCTGTTCACGGTGTTGGGGCTTAACTTGGCGGGGCTGTTTGAATTTGGGCAGTTTTTGCCGTCCAGCGTGGCGTCGAAGCAGGCTAAAAACCCCGCCGTCAACGCCTTCCTGTCGGGCGTGCTGGCCGTGGCGATTGCCTCGCCCTGCACGGCACCGTTCATGGGCGCGTCGCTCGGGTTGGCGGTGGGGCTGCCTGCGGCGCAGGCGCTCTTGGTATTTGGCGCGATCGGGGTGGGCATGGCCGCGCCCTACCTGCTGGCCAGCCTGGTGCCGGCTGTGGCACGCGCCCTGCCCCGCCCCGGCGCGTGGATGGACACCTTTCGCCGGGTGATGGCGTTCCCCATGTTTGCCACGGTCGTCTGGCTGGTGTGGGTGCTGGGCCAGCAAAGCGGCATTGACGGCGCAGGCGCGCTGCTGGCGCTGCTGGTGGCGTTGGCGATGGTGATCTGGGCGTTCACCTTGACGGGGCGCAGCAGGATCATCGTTACTACTATTTCAATAGCTACTCTTGCACTTTTGACGGGGGCTATAGGTCAAAATGTGCTAAAACCGCTGGAAATTTCAGCGCAAACGGCTCCGGGCGAACGCTGGCAGGCCTGGGAGCCGGGCCGGGTCGATCAACTACTGGCCAGCGGCAAGCCGGTGTTTGTGGACTTCACCGCCGCCTGGTGCGTGACCTGCCAGCTCAACAAGAAAACCACGCTCACCCACAAGGATGTGCTGGCCGATCTGGACGCCAAAAAAGTGACCCTGCTGCGTGCCGACTGGACGCGCCGCGACCCCGCCATCACCGCCGCCCTGCAACAGTTGGGCCGCAATGGCGTACCGGTGTATGTAATGTACAAATCAGGCAGCGCACCCGTGGTGCTGTCGGAGATCTTGAGTGTGGACGAGGTGCGTGGGGTGATTGCGCGGCTGTGACGGCGCGTGATCTGTTACTTGGGACTGCTCTCTGAAAAAATGCAATGACGACACAGACTGGAACCACCTCATGCGCCGATTCATCACCCCATCTTCAACCCAAGCCGTAGGAGAAATGCCATGCCCCAAACCCGCCTGACCCGCTTTGCCGCGCCCCTTGCCATTTCAATCGCTTCTTTTTTCATAGCTGGTTATGCACACTCCACGGTGGCTGTAGGCCAAAAAGCCCCCGATTTCACGCTCACAGACACGGCTGGCAAAACCGTGCGCCTGAGCGACTACAAAGGCAAGCACGTGGTGCTGGAGTGGAACAACCCCGGCTGTCCGTTTGTTCGCAAGCACTACGACAGCGCCAACATGCAGGCGTTGCAAAAAGAAGCAGGTGCCAAGGGCGTGGTGTGGCTGGCCATCAACTCTACCGAGACCAGCCACCCCGACTACCTTGCCGCGCCCAAGCTCGGCCAATGGATGGTCCAGCAAAAAGCCGCACCCACCGCCACGCTGATGGATGAGAGCGGCAGCGTCGGCAAAAGCTACGGCGCGCGCACCACACCGCACATGTACATGGTGGCCCCCGACGGCACGCTGATCTACGCGGGCGGCATTGACAGCATCCCTTCCGCGCGCGTCGAGGACGTCAAAACCGCCACCAACTACGTGCGCTTGGGGTTGAATGAGGCGCTGGCAGGCAAGCCGCTGAGCCAGGCCACCACCCGGCCTTATGGGTGCTCGGTCAAATACAAGTCATGAGACAAGTCCTGATTCCATTTCTAAATCATCCGTGCAGGGTCGTTGCACCTCCTAGCCCTCCCACAATGCCGAAAGGCAGTGTGGGACAAGCTGAAGCACTGTCTTTGTCGGCGCGCCTATTTCACGAATGATTTAGAAATGGAATGAGACCCCCAATGACGCCCACCCAGGACATCGCCCACATCCTCGCCACCTGCCGCACCGTGGCCGTGGTGGGCCTGTCGCCCAAGCCGCACCGTGACAGCTACGAGATTGCGCAGTACATGCAGGCGCAAGGCTGGCGCATCGTACCCGTCAACCCCGCCGCGCAGGTCAAGGAGATTCTGGGCGAGCCGGTCTACCCGAACCTGCTGGAAGCGGCCAAGCACATGCAGATTGACCTGGTGGATGTGTTCCGCAACAGCGCGGACGTGCCGCCGGTAGCCGATGAAGCGATTGCCATCGGCGCCAAGGCCTTGTGGCTGCAATTGGGCATAGAAAACTCCACTTCGGCTGAAAAAGCACGTGCGGCTGGGCTGATGGTAGTGCAGAACAAGTGCCTGCTCGTTGAACATCGGCGACTCGCCTCAAAGACAGTTTAATTGGGGTCAGATCCCAATTATCTATTCCTTTTTCACATAGTTAATTGGAATCTGACCCCAATTAATTTTAATTCTTGCTGCGACAATTCTGCAATGAACAGACCGACACAATTGGACAGCCCGGCCTCAGTGCGCGACCGCAAAACCAGCGATGCCCCGTTGCAAAACGACACCTTCATCCGCGCCTGCCTGCGCCAGGCCACGCCGCACACCCCCGTGTGGCTGATGCGCCAAGCAGGCCGTTATTTGCCGGAATACAAAGCCACGCGCGCCAAAGCCGGCAGCTTCATGGGGCTGGCCACCAACACCGATTACGCAACCGAAGTCACCCTGCAGCCGCTTGCGCGCTACCCGCTGGACGCCGCCATCTTGTTCAGCGACATCTTGACCGTGCCAGACGCCATGGGCCTGGGCCTGTCATTCGCTTTAGGCGAAGGCCCCAAGTTTGCCCACAACGTGCGCGACGAAGCGGCGGTAGCCCGGCTTGCCGT
>JAYVNK010000105.1:0-17753 GCA_043758475.1 Comamonadaceae bacterium
TATTCCATGTTGCGTTGAAGTAAAAATGGAATGATATGGAGAGTTCCTTGTTTAAATTAGCCAGCCTTAACCTCAACGGCATCCGCTCCGCCACCAGCAAAGGTCTGGAGCCGTGGCTGGCGGCCCACCAGCCTGATTGTATTTGCGTGCAGGAAGTGAAGGCCCAGGCCGAACACGTGGAGGGCAGTTTCAAGAGCTTGGCCGGGCTCAAAGGCTACTTTCACCTTGCTGAAAAGAAGGGCTATTCCGGCGTGGGCATCTACACGAAACATGAGCCCAGCGATGTGGTCACAGGCTATGGCTCGCCCGAATTTGATGCCGAAGGCCGCTACGTGGAACTGCGGTTTGATACGCCTCAGAGCAAGCTGTCCATCATCAGCGGCTACTTCCCCAGCGGCTCTTCGGGCGAAGAGCGCCAGCAGGCCAAGTTCCGCTTTCTGGCGGAGTTTTACCCGCACCTGATACAGCTCAAGCAAGCACGGGAATTCATCCTGTGTGGCGACGTGAACATCGCGCACCAGCAGATTGACCTGAAGAACTGGCGCAGCAACCAGAAAAACTCAGGCTTCCTGCCCGAAGAGCGCGCCTGGATGACCACACTGCTCGGCGAGCTGGGCTTGGTCGACGTGTACCGCCAGCTCCAGCCCACCACCACTGACACGGCCTACACCTGGTGGAGCAACCGTGGCCAAGCCTATGCCAACAACGTGGGGTGGCGGCTTGACTACCACCTCGCCACCCCGCTGCTTGCCGCCTACGCACGCCGCGAGTCGATTTACAAGGATCAGAAGTTTTCGGACCACGCGCCGATCACGATTGAGTACGACTGGAACTCCTGAAAAGTCCCCCGCACGCTGCGCAACAACGCCAGTAATTGCATCGCTGCAATTGCCGCGCTTTACAAAAACCATAATAGTTATACAATTAAAAGTTGACAGCACCCCACTCTTCTGCGAACACCCGGTTTCGACCCGAATTTCGCCACCGGGGCGTTTGAGACAACCGAAACCCGGAGTTCATCCATGAGTTGGCCCACGGTCATTTACAACGAAGAAGTCATGCGGGAGGGCTTTGGCATCGAAGATGTGGGCATTCCCCTGTCCGCAAAGATTGAGTTGCTGCATGCCCTTTCTGAAACCGGGTTGAAGCGCATCACCGTCGGTGCCTTTGTCAGTCCGCTATTTGTGCCCCAGATGGCGTGTTTTGAAGAAATACTGCAGAAGTTTCATCCCAGACAGGGCGTGACGTACCTGCCGTACATCCATAACCAGAAGGCCCGCAAGCTGGCCGAACAGTATTCCCCACCCCTGACGGTCGAAGCGGATGTGTTCACGCTGTTCATTGACATCTGCGACATCCACCAGCGCAGAAACGTCAACCGTTCGGTCGAGCAGATGATGCAAAGCTGGCCAGAGTCGGTGCACGACGCGAAAGAGCGTGGCATCCGCCAGGCGCGAATTGGCATTGGCTCCGCCTGGGGATCGAACTTCATGGGAAAGTTTTCGCAAACCCACCGCTTCTTTTTTCTGGAGCGGCAGATCGCGCTGTTGAATGCGGCCGGCATTACCCCCATCGAGATCGGATTGCATGACTCGCAGAGCTGGTGTTTGCCGCACGAGATGGAAGAGGATTTGCTGGAGGTAAAGCGCCGCTGGCCCGGGGTCAAACATTTTCATTTTCACATGCACAACGCGCGCGGCATGGCGCTGCCGTCAATCTATGCCGCCTTGCGCACGCTCGATGAGCATGACACCGCCATCATCGAGGGCACCCTGGGCGGCATTGGCGGCGGGCAGTATGGCGGTAATGGCCGGGCTTGCGGCATGGTGGCGACCGAAGATCTGATGCACATGCTCGACGGCATGGGGATCGCCACAGGTGTGGATCTGGACAAGCTGATTGAATGCGTCTGGCTGCTCGAAAGAATCATTGGCCGCCCCGCCTATGGCTGCGTCGCCAAGGCCGGCCCCAGACCCGTCCATCCCAGTGCCTTCTACGACCCGAACATGCCGGCGGTAGAAAGCCTGGAAGCGGCAAAGCATTTCAAGTGGGGGCCACAAGCCTACGAAAAAGAAGGCTACTCCCCCTGGAAAAAACCGATCTCGGGGCCCTACTTTCAAGGGCTGCACGAAGCCAGAACGGCTTGATTCATCGGCCAATACGGCAATTCGTCAGCACGTCAATAACCCACGACCACCCAACTTTCACGTTACTTCCAGGAGATGATCAATGGATTTCAGCCTTACTGACAATCAATTAATGATCCGCGATTCGGTTCGCAAATTTGCAGAGGCGGAGTTGCTCCCCAACTACCAGCGTTGGGACCGAACCGGCGAGTGGCTGACTCAGGATTTCATGGACAAACTGGTCAACATGGGCTTGTTGCGCCTGCGGCTGCCCGAGAAATACGGCGGCCAGGATTACTCGTTTGTCGACTGCGGGATTGTGTGCGAAGAAATCGGCCGTTGCGACCATCAAATCAGGTACATCATCTCCAATGCCATTCACCTGGGCGAGATGGCTTCGTCCATGCACCCTGAACTGCAGGAAGAATGGATTCCCCGCATCGCCAAAGGCGAGATGATGTCATTGGCCTTTACCGAACCTCGCGGAGGTGCAGACGCAGGCAACATCACGACCAAAGCCGTTAGGGACGGTGACCACTATGTGCTGAACGGCGAGAAGACCAGCATCACGTTCACAGGCGTCTCCAAAGTGGTGTTTGTCTCGGCGCGCACCGGCAAGCCCGGACCCAGGGGGTTGTCGTTCTTTCTGGTCCCAACAGACACACCCGGCCTGACGACAACCAATTTCGAGCGCATGGGTCAAAAGCTCGATCGCGGGGGCAGCATGTTTTTTGACGATGTCCGCATTCCTGCGCGCAACATGATCGGCAAGGAAAACGAAGGCTTCATCTGGGCCATGACCATCATCGGGTACAACCGCAATTTTGTGCCGCTGGCCTGCATTGGAGCCGCGCAAAAATCCCTGGAAGAAACCATGGAGTACCTCAAGGTCCGGCAAATCATGGGGCGTTCAGCGTCCAAGTGGCAGGGCGTGGCCAACGAGCTGGCTACCGAGGCCACCAAGCTGGAAGCCGCGCGCATGCTGTGCTACCGCGCGCTGTCGTTGAAGGACAAGGGCCTGCGCCATGATGCGGAATCGTCCATGGCCAAATGGTTTGGCGTCAAGACCGCCAACGAAGCCCTGTACACCTGCATGCGCCTGAACGGCCATTACGGCTGGGCCAAGGATTTGCCGCACGAGCAGCGGTTGCGTGATTGCCTGGGCATGGAGTCTGCAGACGGTCCGCGTGAGGTGCATCTGGGTATCATTGCACGGGACCTGCTGGGCAAAGATTTCGCTCCGTTTTAAGGCGGATACTCCAATGGGCCCGTTGCACGGCTTGAAAGTGATTGAACTGGCGGGCATCGGCCCCGGCCCGATGGCAGCCATGCTGTTGGCTGACATGGGTGCCACGGTGCTTCGCGTTGACCGGAAAGAGGCCAGCGGGTTGGGAGTGCCTCGCCCTGAGCGCTTCGATCTTTTGCTGCGCAACCGGCGTTCCATCCCGCTCGACTTGAAGCAGCCGGTTGCCGTCAATCTGGTGCTCGACCTGGTGGCCCGTTCCGATGTGTTGATTGAGGGTTTCCGGCCTGGCGTGACCGAGCGGCTCGGTCTGGGTCCAACAGCCTGCCTTGAAAAAAATCCGAAATTGATCTATGGGCGCATCACCGGCTGGGGCCAGCAGGGGCCACTGGCCAACGCGGTGGGGCACGACATCAACTACATTGCGCTGACGGGCGCGCTGCACGCCGTTGGCCGCGCCGGGCAAACCCCCGCAGTGCCCCTCAATCTGGTGGGTGATTTTGGCGGCGGAACCCTGTACCTGGTGATGGGCATACTCGCCGCGCTGCATGAGATGAAGTCTTCAGGCCACGGCCAGGTG
Organism: Comamonadaceae bacterium; assembly: GCA_043758475.1. GTDB lineage: Bacteria > Pseudomonadota > Gammaproteobacteria > Burkholderiales > Burkholderiaceae_C > JANYCG01. The sequence goes on from JAYVNK010000105.1 coordinate 3,950, forward strand.
GTGGATGCCGCCATGGTTGACGGCGTGGCCTCCTTGATGACACAGCCGCACGGCACATTTGCCGCCGGGATGATGTCCAACGACCGGGGGACCAACATCACCGACTCCGGTGCGCCTTTTTATGATGCTTACGAGTGTGCCGACGGAAAATGGGTGTCAATCGGCGCTGTGGAGAAGAAGTTTTATGCCGAGGTGCTGCGCCTGCTGGGGCTGGACGCGCTGCTGGCCGACCAATGGAATCGGGGCACCTGGGCCTGCGCCAAGACGCAGATCGCGACTGCGATCAAGGCACGCACGCGCGATGAATGGTGCACAGTGTTTGAAGGCACCGAATCCTGCTTTGCACCGGTTCTGACGCTCGACGAAGCGCCCCACCATCCCCATCTACAGGCGCGCGGAACGTATGTGGAGATTGACGGCGTGACGCAACCCGCACCTGCGCCGCGATTCAGCCGAAGCGTTGCGCCAACGCCCCAAGCATTCCGGCCCTGGCAGCGTGACGAAGCCCATGAAATCCTTGAGCCCTGGCTGACCGGCCCGGAAGTACTCGCAGCCAGACAAGCCGGTTTGATTGATTGATTGACAGTTTCATTTCACTCCGGCTAATTTATCCCTGGACACCACTCATGAAAAACTTTCCATTCAAGCCATCGTCATGCGCTCTGGGCCAAGCAGGGGGTAGCAGGATGCTGCTGGTACGCGCGGCATTCGGTGCCGCGTTCGGTGCGGCATTCAGTACGGCATTCGCCGTCGCTTTGACCTTTGGATTGGCCCTGCCAGCCCAAGCCCAAAGTGCATATCCCAACCGCGCTATTAAAATAGTAGTTCCGTATTCAGCTGGCACGGGCAGTGACGCGCTGGCGCGCACCGTTGCGCAAAGCATTACCGATAAGACCGGGCATGCCGTGATCATTGAAAATCGCGAGGGCGGTGGCAGCCTGATCGGCACGCTGGCGGTCGCCAAGGCCCCGGCAGACGGCTACACAATCCTGATCGCTGCCAATCCCATGGTGATCGTACCCAGCCAGAGCGCCAAGCCGCCCTACGATCCGGTGAAGGATTTCATGCCGATCACCAAGGTGGGCGTGATCCCCCTGGTGCTGGCCGTCTCGCCCAGCCTGAAAATCAACTCCATCAAGGAATTGATCGCCTATGCCAAGGCCAACCCCGACAAATTGAGTTACGGCTCATCTGGCCCTGGCACCATCAGCCAGCAGGAAATGGAGCTGTTTAAACAGGCCATGGGGATTGAAATTCTTGAAATTCCCTACAAGAGCACCGCCCAGGCCATGACTGACTTGATTGGCGGTCAACTCCCTTTGTTTCCGGTAGTCGTACCTTTGGTGTCGCAACACCTGCAGTCAGGCCGCGCCAAGGGGCTCGCGGTGTTTGACGTTCGCCGCTCCCAACTGCTGCCTGATGTTCCGGCCCTGTCGGAAGAGGTCAGCGTGCCTGGCTACGCGCCAACGCCAGTCTGGTACGGATTTGTGGCGCCGGCCAACACGCCGCTCCAGATAATTGCTACGCTGAATGGCCTGATCAACAATGCCATGGGTACGCCGGACGTCAAGGCCAAGCTCGTGATTTTGGGTGCCCAGCAACTGATGGTGGGCAGCGAGCAATTTGCCGCCGACATCAAGAGCGAATATGAGAAAGCCGGGGCCTTGGCCAAGAAACTGGGAACTGCCAAATAGGCCTGCCAAAATGGTTCTGTCTGCGATTCGTGCCAGGCTATTCAGCGCAGCGTCCAAGTTAAATTTGTCCCCATCACTGGAGAAATCGCATGCTCAACCTGCAAACTTGGGAAAAAGCTCGGCCAACACGCAAGGCTTTTCGCAAAGACACGTTTGAAGGCCACATCACCGACATCATTGCCACCCATCAGGAGCGGCGATCCGGCGAACAGGCTTTTCTGGTCGAGCAAGCCCCCCGCTGGGTGACGCCAACGCATTACCACTTGGAGCACCAGTTTCAGGTCATCATGGCGGGGCATGGCACCATCGGTCGGCATGACGTCAGACCCCTGTGCGTGCACTACGCAGCGCCTCAGACGGCCTACGGGCCCATCGTGGCGGGGCAAGACGGCGTCTCCTACCTCACCCTGCGCATTTCGGGCGATACCAGTGCCTGGTACCTCCACAAACCTGGCTCCCGCGAGCGGATGCAGCCCGGTTTAAAGCGCGAGCAGCAACATGGTGCGCCTCAAGGCAGCGTGAGCCCCGAGGCGCTGGCCAGCCGCGCAAGCACCTCCGTGGAGGTGCTGATTGCACCCAGGCCGGATGGTTTGGCTGCCCACTTGCTGCGCATCGCGCCTGACCAGCGCCATGCGATGTTGACCCAACCTGCCGACCCGGCGCATGCCGGTCGGTATTACGTCGTCACACAAGGCGCTGTGAGTGTGGGTGGCCAGAGCGCCCAAGCGCTGACCGTTGCCTTTGCCTCTGCCGATGAAAACTTGACCCTGCACGCAGGCCAGCGAGGTGCTGAAGTGGTGGTCTTGCAGTTTCCGGTCCAGGCTTTGGCGGCCATTGCCCGTCCCGCGCCCCAGAGCTGATCCGCGCCTGACCTATTTTGTCTGCGTCGGAACCGCTGGCCGTTTGACTTTGCCAACCGGGCGCAACTTGCTGACTGGCTGGTTCAACACATCAATCGTCATCGGTGTCTCATACGCGGCCAGCACAAGATCGCGCATGTGCTCCAGGTGTGCGCGCCAAAAGCTTTCGGCCGCAGCCGACGTGCCACGGCGCATCAGCTCCAGCGCCATTTCCCGGCTGCGGATGTTTTCCTGGCGCAGCCTGTCGACACTGGTTTTCGCCAGAGTCCGTTCGGTGACATGCTCATGCTGGCGCCGGATGATGTCATAGATCAGCGAGGCCAGCAGATGGATCGTCTTGTTGCCGCAGTGCCGGGCGATCAGCATCGAGAACTCGGCGGTCAGATCGGCGTAGCGCATCAAATCGGTCTGCGAGGCCTCGCGGGCGGCTTCGATATTGGCTGCGAGTTCCGCAAAAGCAGCGGGATTTCGCAGCGCAGCCAGCAGGCCTGCCGCCGGTGGCTCAATGATGGTGCGGGCCAGCCACACGTCCTGCAGCGTGGTGCCCGCAATTTGCAGGAAAACCCCCACCTGGCTGGCGGCAGCACCCAGATCGACAGCGCTCACCCGCGCACCGCCGTGCTTGCCGCGGCTGATGGTGATCAGCGCTTCGGATTCAAGCAGGCGCAGCGCTTCCCGCATGGTGGGGCGCGAAATCGCAAACTCGGCTTGCAGCACATTTTCGGGATGCAATTTGTCACCGGGCTTGAGGCGGCCCGTGACAATCTGGCGGCGCAGCTCATCAGCCACCGTTTCGGCAGCTTTGGGGCGCTTGCGGGGTGCCGCCTTGGCCAAGGGTCGGTCGCTCGGGTCAGGGTTGGTCATGTTGAACGTAACGCGAAGTGTGACCAGAAGTTTAGCCCGAAGTTGGGTGGGATAGCGGCGCTCAGATAGCACAGCCCCGAGCCTTCGAATGACCAAAGTTTTTAATTATCTATACGATTAAAATTAGCGCTGGCAGCAGCACAGGAGAATGAAATGAAACCGCTCAAAGGCATCAAGGTGCTGGACTTTTCAACGGTCTTCGCCGGACCCCACTGCGGACAACTGCTCGGAGACTACGGCGCCGATGTCATCAAGATTGAGCCCAAGTCAGGCGACGATTCAAGAAACTGGCAGCCCCTGCATCAGGGCCAGGCCGGATCGGGCACGCTGTTCTTTGTGGTGAACAGAAATAAGCGCAGCGTGGTCATCGACCTCAAAAGCAGCAGCGGCATTGACATCGTCCACCGGTTGGTCACGACCAGCGACGTGGTGTTGCAAAATTTCAGCGCAGGGGTGATGGACCGGCTGGGACTGGGCTACCCGCAGCTAAAAGCGCTCAACAGCCGGTTGATTTATTGCAGCATCTCCGCGTTTGGGGACATCGGCCCGATGGCGAAAGCCAGAGGCTACGACCCCGTCATCCAGGCGTTCAGCGGCATGATGCAGACGCCTGAAGAAGGTGGCCCGCCACCGGCCAGGCTCAGCATCCCGCTGATCGATTTCACAACCGGGCAAAATGCGTTTGCGGGAATTCTGGCCGCCATCATCCAGCGCAGCATCTCTGGTGAAGGTGCTTTTCTCGAAGTCTGCCTGGCAGATTCTGCGGTGGCTTTGCAGGCCTGGGGCTTGCAAAGGCATTGGGGCACCCTCGGACAGGGGGCGCCCACGAAACCCGGCGGCCAGGTGATTTCGGACAACGTGCCGTACGAGTCTTTCAAGGCCAGCGATGGCTATGTCTACATCGCCTGCGGCAATCAAAAGCTGTGGCTGCTGTTCTGTGGTGCCATTCAACGCACTGACCTGGCAGCCGACCCACCGTACCGCACCAATCCCGCGCGGCGGGAAAATTACGCGCCGTTGATGGAAATTCTGCGGCCTTTGATTGCGAGCCAGTCCAGAGCCCATTGGGAGCGCGTGTTGGTTGCGGCGGGCGTCCCATTTGCGCCGATCAACAACTTGGCGGAACTGTCGGCCCACCCACAGATTGCAGCCTCCAACATCATTCAGGAATACGAAAGCCCCAAATTCGGCAGCTTGAAAGCCGTCGCGCGTGCGGTCCGGTTCGACGGCCATGTTTCGCCGGTTGTCGCGGCTCCCCCTTGCCTGGGTGAGCACACGCGCGCGGTCCTGCGCGAGATTGGCTACGCCGATGGCGAAATTGACGCGTTCCGGAAAGCAGGTACGGTGGGCGGGGCCTGATCCGGCCCATTCTTCATTTCAATGCGAAACTGCGCGGCGGCTTTGATGCTGCCGGCCAGTTCACCGGTTGGGGTCAGTGGGTGGCTTTGCGGTTGTGTTGCTTGCGCGCTGGCTGGAGCTGCAGGTACGAGCTTGACAAGGTTGAACTCCCGACATGATCCACCTCCCCAGCGTCAGCGAAACACTGTTCTCGGTACCATCCCTGGTCCGGTTGCAGCCCGCATCGCCTTCTGCCCACCCGCCCCGCATCCTGCTGCTTTACGGCTCCTTGCGCGAACGGTCTTTCAGCCGCCTGCTTAGCGAGGAAGCGGCGCGCCTGCTGGTCGCCATGGGCTGCGAGACGCGCAGCTTCAACCCCGACGGCCTGCCGCTGGCAGACAGTGCGCCCGACACGCACCCGAAGGTGAAGGAGTTGCGCGAGCTGGCCGCCTGGAGCGAGGGCATGGTGTGGTCATCCCCCGAGCGCCACGGTGCCATGACCGGCATCATGAAAACCCAGATCGACTGGATTCCGCTGAGCCTCGGCGCGGTGCGCCCCACCCAGGGCAAAACGCTGGCGGTGATGCAGGTAAGCGGCGGCTCGCAGTCGTTCAACGCCGTGAACCAGCTGCGCGTGCTGGGCCGCTGGATGCGCATGATCACCATTCCCAACCAGTCATCGGTCGCCAAAGCCTTTATGGAGTTTGACGATGCGGGGCGCATGAAGCCCTCGGCCTACTACGACCGCGTGGTGGACGTGATGGAAGAGCTGGTGAAGTTCACGCTGCTCACGCGCGACGTCTCGCCCTACCTGGTAGACCGGTACAGCGAGCGCAAGGAGAGCGCTGAAGCTTTGGCTCCGGGTAAACCAGCGAGCGATCCAGTGTAGTGTCTCACCCTGTTTGAACTGTTTTGAATTTTGCCCTTGCGCGCATCACTTTTTGCAGAATATCTTTGGCGCTTGCAGTCCAGATGAACGGCTTGGGATCCTCATTGTGGGCCAGCACGAACAGCTCGATGGCTGCGACCAGGTCATCGACGCTCTTGAACTCGACGCTCTTGACACGCCGCTCTTGAACACGCCACGCCTGAGCCGGTCTTCACTGAGATTCCTGAAGAACCGCTCCACCATGTTCATCCATGAAGCGCTGGTGGCGGTGAAGTGCATGTGAAAGCGTGGGTGCCTGGCAAGCCACTTTGCTTGAAAAACTTCAACCACTCAATATGCCGGTGGCGTGCCTGGCACTGCGAAATCACGCTGCCATCCAGAATGTTCAGCGCTGCAAACAGCGTGGTCGTGCCATGGCGCTTGTAGTCGTGGGTCGTAACTACTCAGCCCGATTTTAGGCGGGCGAATTGGATTGAACTCGATTCAGCCGAAACCGGGCTGAGGCGGTGCGCCCTTGAAGGCCGCGGCAAGAGACGGTGCGCAGGCAACCATCACCGCCAAGACTGACAAAAACCTTCGGTATGAACTCGCCAACGTAGAACGTCTGCGCTATTGGGACACTGTCATTTACCACGACTTCGACATTGCCGACTCCATGAGTCCCAAGGCCATGGCCGAGCAGGGTTTGACGGGCGCTGCCAGCCAGCGATGGAATTCGGCTGCGGCCCTGGGTACCCCTGTTAACGTGAGCTTCAGTTTTGTTGAAAGCGCGCCGGCATCCGGCCCGGGTGCCACCGGCTTTCGAAGTTTCAGTGCAGCAGAGTGGCAAACAGTGCGCGACTTGCTCAACAGCACCAGCGCGGTAACCGGTCTGACCTTCACCGAGGTGGCTGAGGCAGGTGCCACCAACGGCCAGATCCGCTTTGGTGTCAGCGCCCAAAGCGCCACCAAAGGCGTAGCCTTCATGCCGGACGTTTCTGCGGCCAATGCGGCTGCAGGCGACGTGTGGATGGACGTGGATTCGATGCTGAATCTGTCCCCCGGCACCGAAGGCTATGCGGCGCTGTTGCATGAGCTGGGCCACGCACTGGGTTTACGCCACCCGCGCAATGTGGACGCGGGCGATGCCTGGGCGCAGCAACTGCGCGCGGCCGATGACAAAACCAGCTTCACGGTGATGTCAGGCACCGCGTCCGCTGACGGGCTGTTTCGCGCCGACTGGGGCGTGCTCGATGTCGTCGCCCTGCAGTATCTGTATGGCAGCAAGGCAGTCAATGGGGGTGATACCGTTTACCAGGTGGGCGGGGCTGACGCATTGGCGCAGCGCACCTTGATTGACAGCGGCGGCATTGACACGATTGACGCCACAGCGTCCCAGGTTGGCGTGTCAATTGACCTGAGCCCTGCGCACCTGAGCAGCGTGGGCTTGAGCGGCGTGGGCTTGAGCGGCGACGGGCGGGCCCCAGTGGAGAACCTCGGCATCGCCGTGGGCACGGCAATTTAAAACGCCATTGGGTCAAATTTTGATGACGTTTTGATAGGCAACGCGCTGGGCAACGCGTTGATTGGGCGGGGCGGGAATGATTGGATGGATGGGGGTGGTGGTTTTGACGTGGCCGTGTTTTCAGGCAGGCGGGCTGACTACTTTGTCAGCAGTGGTTTTGGCAAAGTGTTTGTTGCCGCACGCGATGGAGTCAGTGGCTTTGACACCCTGCTCAATATAGAGCGGCTGACTTTTGACGACGGCGACGTCAGTCTGGGTGCCTCTGCCATTGCGGCCAACGGTGGTCAGCCAAGTGCGACCAGCGCGCAAATCGCGAACTACCTGCTGACAACGGTGAACAAGGCTGCGCCAGACGCCGCTACACTTGCCGCTGCCGTCACCGCGCTGAACACCGAGACCGGGCCGGCGCAAGGCAATCTCCTGTGGCATCTGGCGGAATCTGCCGCAAACCAGGCACAAGTTGGTCTAGTTGGGCTGGCTTTGACCGGGCTGGAGTTTGGCGGCTAGGCAAAGGTTTTAAAGTTAGGGGAGAATCTTGCGGACTATGGCAAGTTTCATCCCTTACACGCCGACGAGCCTCATTGCAAAAGCGCTCTTCAATTTTGATGCCTTTGGCAGTGCCAATTTCAAATTGGCCGGCACGGTGAACGTCTCTGTGTCGGACAGCTTTACCTACGCACAGTACCTTGGCGCTTTCCCGGTAATTTCAGAGGATGTTTATACGTCTTTGAGCTCGGGCAATGGCAATTGGACGGCCGCACAAATTGCCAATGTCAGCCTGATCACCGCGACGTATTCAAACTTCATCAATTTGAAATTCGGGTCAGTGGCCAATGATTCAGGCCTCTCACCTGCAAATGTGGGATTCGCATCCGACATCAACATCAGCCTGATTTACCGCAGGGATGCGCCTTTCTCAGGGGAAAGCGCGTTGAACGACGATGCGAATTTTGGCTATGCCGGCGGTCGCGGCGATATCGTTCTCAATGTCAACGGGTTCGGCTCGCGTGGGCTGAGCAACGATTTCGGCCTGGACCCGTCCACATTTGGTTTTCACGCCTTGATGCATGAAATGGGACATTCGCTTGGCTTGTCGCATCCGCACAGTTCCATTGTGCGCGGCGTGACCACGCTGACGGCGGATTTCGCCGCCATCACGGGGACAGGTTTTGCAAAACTCGGTTTTCGCATCAACACCGCGCTGGACATGAACAAGGAATATTTTTCCATCATGTCATATGACGACCAGACGCCCGCTGGCGCGCCAGATACCTTCGCGCAAACGCCCATGATCCTGGACGTGATCGCGCTTCAAAGCGCCTACGGCGAAGGCGGCGGAACTTCAGGCGCGGGAAATGATGTCATTACGCCAGGCGGCGATGGGGGCGTCAACTCTTACCGGACTTACTTTGACACCGGCGGAACAGACACCATCAATCTGGCCAACTATGCCCAGGGTGCCTACTTGAACATGGGCACAACCATTGCCGGCGCGGCCCACCTTGTTGGCGTTGCAATGAGCGCCGCAGATTCAAATGCCTTGCTCAACCTGGGCAAAGACCCCGCCAGCCTTCGGTGGTTTTACGGCGAGTACGAAAATGCGGTGGGCAGTGCGGCGGCCGATGTGATTGTTGGCAATTCCCTGAACAACACAATTGAAGGAAAAGGTGGCAACGACATGATCGACGCAGGCGCGGGCATTGACACAGCGTTGTACGCAGGCCCGCGCCTGAATTACACACTTGCCAAAACGAGCACCGGCTTTTCATTGACTGACATCACCGGCGCGGCAGGCGTTGACGATTTGCAAAACGTGGAGCGGCTCAAGTTCTCCAATGGCGCAATCGCCCTGGATGTGGGTGCAAAAGATTCTGGCGGTGAAGCCCAGCTCTTGCTGGGGGCAGTTTTGGGCAAAGACTTATTGGCGACCAAGAAACTTCTGATCGGGACTGCGATTGACCTGTTCGACCAAGGCTTCACCACGCAACAGCTCTCGGGTGCCATCATGAGGCTCGACATTTGGGGCGGGCTGGCGAATGGCGGGCAGCCCAGTGCCACCAACGCACAGATTGCGAGTTACTTGCTTGCAACGGTGAATAAAGCCACGCCAGACGCCCTGTCACTGGCGGTTGCCGTCACTGCACTGAACACCGAGACAGGCTCAGCGCAGGGCAACTTCCTGTGGCACCTGGCTGAATCCGCCGCCAACCAGACACAAGTTGGTTTGGTGGGGTTGGCGACTACCGGGCTGGAGTTTGCAGTCTGAGTGCGGCATTAAATGACTGGCGGGCCGAGGTCAATGCCCGTGATGGCCAGGCCGACAAGCCCCACCTGGATTTGATTATTCGCCGATTCAGCCAGGTGCCACAGGAAGTTGCCTTGGGCTATGCCAACTTCCGAATCCAGCGCTGCAACCGCTGTGGCCAACGCAGCGGCGTCTGGCGCGGTCTTGTTCACAGTTGCCAGCAGATAGTTTGCAATCTGCGCGTTGGTAGCGGTCTCGGCGCCACCATTGGCCAACAAACCCCATATTGGCAAACGCATCAGTGCACCGGCCAAAATTTGGGTTGAGTAGATGCCCGAGTCATAAAGATCGGTCACGGTGCCGATTAACGGTTTTTTCGATTGAAGCAGGGTATTGCCCAGAACAGCGCCCAGCAGAAGCACTGAGTTGCCGGCCGATTGCCCCAGAGCCGCGTCATAGGCCACTCTGTCATCCGAGAACTGCAGGCGCTCGATATTCGACAGCGTATCGACGCCGTCAAGGCTGGTCGTGCCGCTCACCGTGAATCCGGTGGCTGTGGTGGCCACTGTGTAAGCTGCGCGGGTGCCGGTATAAATTGCCGTGTCAATCCCGGCACCTCCGTCAATCGTATCGTTGCCGCGGTTGCCGCGCAGCAGGTTGTTGGCGGCGTTGCCGATCAGGACGTCGTCACCCAAACCGCCGATGGCATTTTCAATGACCGAGCCAATTCCAATGGTCAACTCGCCCGTGCCAATGGTGGACTTGTGCCCGGCTACCAGGTCAAGACGCACGGCGGTGGCTACGGCGGCGGCATTCAAGGTGTCTATGCCACGGGTGTCATTCAGCGTCGGGTTGGCGGCAGCAAACTCGTTCGTCAAAATATACTGCGAGTCGTCAGTGACAGGCGACCCCCAGGCCCGTACCGTGAGGCTGTTGAACGTCGCAATCTGCCCAGAGACTTTATCAGTGATCTTCAGGGTCCAGGTTCCATCGCTGATTTCGCCAAGGAACGCGGTCGAGCCAATAGTGAAGGTGGCGGGCCAGCCAGGCTCGGCCGTGGTCAGGTCTGGCGCGCCCTGAACCAGATTGCGCGTCAGCGGTTGGTCAAACAGGGTGACGGTGGTTCCGCGGGGCGATGTGATGGTGGCACTTAGCTGGCTGGGGCTTGCGGACGTGAGGTTCAGGTCAAACTCCATGCGTTCGATGCGCACGTTATGGGTCACGTTGGCGGTGGCTGTGAACCCGGCGGGACTGTTGTCCGGGATGGCCCCGCTGGGAGCCGTCGATACGCCTTCGGCACTTTGCCAATTGGCGACGGTGCCTGCGGGCCGTGACCAGGATTCTGCCAAGCGGACCGCTGCCGAAACGTCCATCAGGCCGTAGCCAAAATCGCGGGAGAAATGCATGCCGCCCAAGTTCCAGTCGCTGCCGTGGTTCTGCGTCCAACTGGTATTGGCGACATCTACCTTGCGCGCAGTCAGCGCCAAAATGGTGGAAACATCCCGAAAACCCAACTTGGGGTTGGCTTGCAGCATCAGCGCGGCAGCGCCGCCGACCATGGGGCCAGAGTAGGACGTGCCCACGTTTTGATAAGCATAGTCACCATCTGCGCCCGCCGTCGTGTTGTAGCCGCCGGCGCCCTGGACATCGGCCGAAGGAATCCCGAAACCCTGGTTGTCAGATTGGGCTCCGCTGGAAACGCCGCCCGGCGCAGTCACCAAAAGGCTGGCACCAGCGGTGGAATATGCCGTGGCCGCACCGGTTTCCGTTACTGCGCCGACGGCGATGGTCAGCTTGCTTCCAGTAAAGTTGGACAAGGATGTGTCGGCATTGTTGGCGCGCTCGTTGCCGCCCGAGACCTCAATCACCATGCCCAGGCCACCCCGGGCTTCGCTGGCGGCGCGGGCCAGTGCCGCACCCCAATCGCGATCAGGCTGAGAGCCCGAAGCACCGAAGTTCTCGGCAAACGCCGGGTCTTGTCCCCACGAGTTAACGCTAACGCCCGCACCAGCCGCCAGGTTGGCGAGAAAAAGATTGGCAGAGTTGGACCCAGCCGCAATTGCCAGGCCCGGCACAATTTTGGCGTCGTAAGCGACTCCCACCCCGCCTATGCCGTCGTTGCCCGCCATGCCGACGATGGAGCCCACAACTGTACCGTGGGAATTGCCTGCGCCGACGAAGCCCTGCCCCGTGGTACCGCGCACCGCATCAAAGGCCAAATTAGGCAGCAGGTTGGCGATCAGCGAGGGTTGGGTGAGATCGATGCCGTCATCGTTGACGGCCACCACGACGCCTTTGCCAGTGTACGTATCCCATGCCGACAGCACATTGATGTCAAGTCGGGAAGTGCCACCGCGCTGCCCGGTGTTGACCAGATACCACTGGGACGCAAACAGTGGGTCATTAAACGTTTTAGCCATTTGGAACTCCTTAAAGTATTGCCATTGCTGCCACCACCCGCCGGAATGAGAAACTTGTGTGATCTCAATCCGTGATCGGATAGGCAGAGTATTCACTCGCCGGCTTGGCGAAGTCCTTAAAAAGCGCCTAAAACTTATTAAATTTTCCTAAAACTTATTAAATTTTCTGAAACCTTTAGGAATAAACGGCAAAACCCCAATCAAGACACCCGGCTCACAAAAACCATGAAAAAACTGCTGCGCATCCTGGTGTCGACCGCTTGCCTGGCGGCTTGCGGTAGGGGTCTTCCTCAAGCACTCCGGTGACACGGGTGCCGCCCGTTGCGCAACGGCTGGCGGGTTAAATATTTTCATTGCCACTGGAAATTGCCACCTCCGAGTTCAAGATCAACGCAGGATACGCCGGCAACCTGCCAGCATCCCGCGCCATTCAGGCCTCGGGCAAGACGAACCTGTTGGATCTGCCGTTCATGAGCAGCGTGACGGACGCGCAAGGCAATCTGCGCAGTGCACTGCCCGCCTATGCTGAAAAGAAACTCGTCAGGTACGCCAGCGACAACAAAGATTCGCTGGTCCCCGGCATCCGGCCGTTGGTCACGGACGAGGTGTTTTGGGCGCCCGGACTCTGGCGACAGCGTGGTGTCTTTGGAGCGGCAACTTGCAGCGCTGAAAGCGGCTATCGCCTTGGTACGAAAGTAAATTCCCCAGGCATCCATTGGAATTACCGTCACACCTTATGCGGCGCAGAGCAGCACGGCTACGCAGACCCATACGATCACAGTCTCTTCTTTGGCTGGCAGTATGTGTCTGAAATTGACAGCAGCACGGCAGGCAAGTTCTTTCCCGTAGCGTCAAAGGCGCTCTACAAAAAATACTTGAACCCATGACATTCAGCCAGGATGCGGTGGTTGATGAAGACGAACAGTCGTTGACGCTTCCGCGCTCACATATTCCTTCGGTACTGCCCACCCACTTCAAACAGCGCATTGGTAATCTGCCCCAGCGAGCAGACGCGCACGGCGTCCATCAGCACTTCAAACACGTTTTTGTTCTCAATCACCGCCTGCTGAAGCCGCTTCAGCATGGCGGGTGATTCTTTGGCATGCAGCGCGTGGAAATCGGCCAGCCGCTTGAGCTGGCTTTGTTTTTCTTCGTCGGTGGAGCGGGCCAGTTCCAGCTTGTCCTGCACCGCATCGCCATGCGGGTTGCGGAAGGTGTTGACGCCAATGATGGGCAGCTCGCCGGTGTGTTTGAGCATTTCATAGTGCATGCTCTCGTCCTGGATACGGCCGCGCTGGTAGCCGGTTTCCATGGCACCCAGCACGCCGCCGCGCTCGGCAATGCGCTCGAATTCCATCAGCACCGCCTCTTCCAGCAGCTCGGTCAGCTCTTCAATGATGAAGGCACCTTGTGACGGGTTCTCATTCTTGGCCAGGCCCCATTCGCGGTTGATGATGAGCTGGATCGCCATCGCGCGGCGCACGCTGTCTTCGGTCGGCGTGGTGATGGCCTCGTCGAACGCGTTGGTGTGCAGGCTGTTGCAGTTGTCGTAAATGGCGATCAGCGCCTGCAGCGTGGTGCGGATGTCGTTGAACTGGATCTCCTGCGCGTGCAGGCTGCGGCCCGAGGTCTGGATGTGGTATTTGAGCTTCTGGCTGCGCTCGTTGGCACCGTATTTTTCCTTCATCGCCACAGCCCAGATGCGGCGCGCCACGCGGCCCATCACGGTGTATTCGGGGTCCATGCCGTTGCTGAAGAAAAAGCTCAAATTAGGAGCGAAATCGTCAATGTGCATGCCGCGTGCCAGGTAAGCTTCGACAAACGTCAGGCCGTTGCTTAAGGTGAAGGCCAGTTGCGAAATCGGGTTGGCTCCAGCCTCGGCAATGTGGTATCCGCTGATGCTCACGCTGTAGAAATTGCGCACGCGGTTGTGCACAAAGTACTCGGCAATGTCGCCCATCACCTTCAGGCTGAACTCGGTGCTGAAGAT
>JAYVNK010000106.1:0-6072 GCA_043758475.1 Comamonadaceae bacterium
TGAGCACGTCCGTATTGATGCCACGGCACATGCCGCGGATAGACGTTATGGGCAGCTCGGGCACAAGCTCTACCCGGTCTCCCACCACGCGCGCTTCCATTCGCTGACCTGCCACCAGATTAAGCGCCCTGCGAACGTCCTTCGGTATGACGATTTGAAATTTGGGGGATAGTGGGACCAATGTCATATGGTTTAAAAACGTAGGTCAAAACAAGACCGTAGCACTATTTTGTATTTGACGCACAGTTCGTGCCCAGGCCTCATACCTCGCCCGAGGTTCAAGTCACCGGTGCTGGATTAAAAAGCACCAGCGCATTGTGCAGCTTCCAGTGTTCGGCCCAGGTTTTCTTGCGGCCACTGGCTACGTCCAGCATTAGCTTGAACAGCTCCCAGCCCACATCTTCAATGGTGGCGGTGCCGTCGGCAATCGTGCCTGCATTCACGTCCATCAGGTCATGCCAGCGGCGCGCCAGGTCGGTGCGGGTGGCGATCTTGATGACGGGCACTTCGGCCAGGCCATAGGGCGTGCCGCGTCCGGTGGTGAACACATGCAGGTTCATGCCGGCTGCGATTTGCAGGGTGCCGCAGATAAAGTCGCTGGCGGGGGTGGCGGCATAAATCAACCGGCCGGAGGGCCCTTTTTTCGGGAGTTTTTCGCCCGGTGCAAGAACATCGGTGATCGCTGCCGAGCCGCTTTTGACAATGGACCCCATGGCTTTCTCGACGATGTTGGACAGCCCGCCCTTCTTGTTGCCGGGCGTGGTGTTGGCGCTTCGGTCTACGCTGCCGCGCTGCAAGTAAGCGTCGTACCATGCCATCTCGCGGATCACGGCTTGCGCCACTTCGGGCGTGGACGCGCGCGAGGTCAACTGGTCGATGCCGTCGCGCACCTCCGTGGTTTCGGAAAACATCACGCAGGCACCGGCACGCACCAGCAAATCGGTGCAAAAGCCCACCGCCGGGTTAGCCGTAACGCCGCTGAACGCATCGCTGCCTCCGCACTGCACGCCTACCACCAGTTCGCTGGCGGGCACGGTGGTCCGCACCCGCGCATTCAGGCGCTCCAGATGCTCGGTCGCCTGGCGCATGATGGATTCGACCATGGACATGAAGCCCACGTGCGCGTCGTCTTGCAGGCAAATCACGTCCAGCTTGGTCTCGGCACTGGTGCCGACATCGGCCACGTTGCGTTCATCCACGATGGCAAAGCTGCCCGGCGGCATCAAGCGCTCGGGTTGCAGCTTCTCGCAGCCCAGGCTGACCACCATCACCTCACCGCCAAAGTTGGGGTTCCGGCTGATGTTGCGCAGCGTGCGGATGGGGATTTCCGCACCCGGTGCGTCGATGGCCACGCCGCAGCCGTAGCTGTGCTCCAGTGCCACCACATCGTCCACGTTGGGGAATTTGGGCAACAGCTCGGCCTTGATTCGTTGCACGGCATAGTCCGTTACACCCGCCACGCACTGCACGGTCTGCGTGATGGCCAGAATGTTGCGCGTGCCGACCGAGCCGTCGGCATTGCGAAACCCCTCAAAGGTGTAGCCTTCCAGCGGCGGCTGGCGTGCGGGTTTCACGTTCGCAATGGGCAAGTTGTCCAACTCACGCGCACCGGGCATCGTCAGCAGCCGCTCATGCACCCAACTACCGGCAGGAATGGCCTTGAGCGCATAGCCAATGGGTATGCCGTAGCGCAGCACCGGCGCGCCTGCGGCCAGGTCCACCAGCGCCACCTTGTGGCCTTGCGGGACGCGGTCTGCCAGCGCCAGTCCGCCGGGCAGGGTGGTACCTGCCGCCAGCCCACCGTCATTGGCGACGATGGCCACGTTGTCCAGCGCGTGCATGCGGATCGTATGGGGTGGCCTTGCTTCTGCCATTGCCGTCTCCTGTTGAGGGTTATGTTGGAAAGGCCCGGATTTGTGCCATGATGATGCAAATCATGGTAACGGTACCATTGTACAAATTGACATGAACGACAAAGAAAAAATCAAAAAATCTAGGCGCAGCAGTGGTGCCATTACGCTGCGGGATGTCGCCAAGCTGGCGGGCGTTGCGCCCATCACGGCGTCGCGGGCTGTCAACACGCCAGACCAAGTGTCGCCGGAAGTGTTGAAAAAAGTGCAGGACGCGGTTCAGCGTACGGGCTACGTTCCCAACCGTGTTGCCGTTGGCCTGGCATCATCCCACAGCCGCCTGATTGCGGCTGTGGTGCCCAGCATTGTCGTATCGGTCTTTGTGGAGACGATTGAAGCGCTGAACAACACGCTGTTTGAGGCCGGCTACCAGCTTATGCTCGGGCAGACAGGCTACTCGCCAGAGCGTGAAGAGGCGCTGCTGGAAGCCATCATTGGCCGCCGGCCTGACGGCATTTTCCTGACCGGCATCATGCAGTCAAGCAAGGGACGTACCCGCTTGCTGGCATCGGGCATTCCGGTGGTTGAAACCTGGGATTTGACGCCCACGCCGATTGACATGCTGATTGGCTTTTCCCACTTGGATATCGGGCGCGAAGTGGCCAATTTCCTGATGGCAAAAGGCCGTCGGCGGTTTGCGCTGGTGAGCGCGGGCGATGAGCGGGCCATGCGACGCGCCGCCGCGTTTCAGAGCACTGTCGATCAGCGAGGTTTGCGAAAGGTGTTTGTGGACAACGTGGGCGCGTCGCGCACGCTGAAGAGCGGCCGTGAGGCTTTGAGCCGCGTCCTGTCGCAGGTGCCGGATGTGGACGCCATTTTCTGCAGTTCAGACCTGCTGGCGATGGGTGTGCTGACCGAGGCCATGGCGCGGGGAATCAAGGTGCCAGAGCAGCTATCCATTGTCGGCTTTGGCGACGTGCCGTACGTGGCGGACATGGTGCCCGCGTTGACCACCGTGCACATCAATGGCAGCGATATCGGGCACAAGGCGGCCGGTTTTTTGATTGACAGGGCGCAGGGGCTGGAGGTGCCTGTGCCTATCGTTGATGTGGGCTTTGCGATTGTCGAGCGGGACAGCGCCTGATACGTAGAACTCCTCATCGTGAAAGTGTTGACGTATTTATTTGGTAGCGCTACCATTCATCTCTGGTTCCGTCTGATTCAAATTTATGCCTACCCAGTCCACACTACTGATTGCCGCCCTGCGCGTCATCCCTGTCGCTGGCCGCGACAGCATGCTGCTGAACCTGAGCGGTGCCCATGGCCCGTTCTTCACACGCAACATCCTGATCCTGACCGACAACGCCGGTCGCACGGGAGTGGGCGAGGTGCCCGGCGGCGAAAAAATCCGCCAGACGCTGGAAGACGCAGGCACCCTGGTGGTCGGCCAGCCGATTGGCGCGTACCAGCGCATCCTGCAACAGGTGCAACAGCAGTTTGCCGACCGCGACAGCGGTGGGCGCGGCCAGCAGACCTTTGATTTGCGCACCACCATTCACGCGGTGACCGCCATTGAATCGGCGCTGCTGGATCTGCTGGGCCAGCACCTGGAAGTGCCCGTGGCAGCGCTGCTGGGGGAAGGCCAGCAGAGGGATTCTGTGGAGATGCTGGGCTACCTTTTTTATGTGGGTGACCGCAACAAGACCGACCTGGACTACGTGAGCGACCCGGGCGCGGCCAATGACTGGTTCCGTCTGCGCCATGAAGTCGCGCTGACGCCCGAGTCCATCGTGCGTCAGGCCGAAGCTGCGCGCGAAAAATACGGCTTCAACGACTTCAAGCTCAAAGGCGGTGTGCTGCGCGGCGCTGAAGAAATTGAAGCTGTCACGGCCTTGCACGAGCGCTTCCCGCAGGCCCGCGTTACGCTCGACCCCAATGGCGGCTGGCTGCTCAAAGACGCGATTGCGCTCATGCGCGACCTGCGCGGCGTGGTGGCCTATGCCGAAGACCCGTGCGGGGCCGAAGGCGTGTTCTCGGGCCGCGAGGTGATGGCCGAGTTCCGCCGCGCCACCGGCTTGCCGACGGCCACCAACATGATCGCGACCGACTGGCGGCAACTGACCCATGCACTGTCATTGCAAAGTGTGGACATCCCGCTGGCCGACCCGCATTTCTGGACCATGGCAGGCTCGGTGCGTGTGGCGCAAACCTGCCGCGACTGGGGCCTGACCTGGGGCAGCCATTCCAACAACCATTTCGATGTGTCCCTGGCCATGTTCACCCACGTGGGTGCTGCGGCGCCGGGCCGGGTGACCGCCATCGACACCCACTGGATTTGGCAAGACGGCCAGCGCCTGACCCAAGAGCCGCTGCAGATTGTGGGTGGCCACGTGCAGGTACCAGGCAAGCCGGGGCTGGGTGTGGAACTCGACATGGTTGAGGTGGAGAAAGCGCATCAGCTCTATAAGCAGCATGGGCTGGGCGCACGCGATGACGCCATGGCCATGCGAAGCTTGATTCCGGGATGGCAGTTCAACCCGAAACGCCCTGCGCTTGACCGGTGACACATGCCTGCGAAAACAACGAAAGACGCATGGCAGACAACGCCTTCGCAGCATTGGCAAGTCAGGCTGGTTGCACTTTGACATGGGTGGCGCGGCTGAGCATTTCAATCAATCTGGAGAAAGCATGAAACACTGGCACCTGGCCCTGCTGAATTTTGCGCGTTTGGCGGTCATGTCCGCCGCATTTTGCACGCCGGTCTGGTCCCAATCAGACTACCCCAGCAAGCCCGTGAAGATCATCGTGCCGTTCCCGGCCGGTGGCACCAGTGACGTCATGGCTCGCCTGGTGGCGGAGGAGCTTGGCAAGATCCTCAAGCAGCCGTTCATCATTGAAAACGTGGGTGGCGCGGGTGGCGTGATTGGCACCGAGAAGGGTGCCAAAACCACGCCAGACGGCTATACGCTGGTGCAAACCGGCGTCGGTCAAAACGCTGTGGCCCATGGCCTGGACCCCAACCTGAAATACAACTCGCTGACCGATTTCGTTCACATCTCCCAAGTGCATTCCGGCCCCAATGTGCTGGTGGTACACCCCAGCACCCCGTTCAAGACCGTGAAAGAGCTGGTGGACTATGCCAAGGCCAACCCCGGCAAGCTGGACTATGGCTACACGCCAGCCGCCTCGGGCCACATGGCGATGGAGCTGTTCAAACAGACGGCAGGCATTTTCCTATTGGGCATTCCCTACCGTGGCGGTGGCCCGTTGATGACAGACGCACTGGGTGGCACCATCAAGCTGATGTTCATTAACCAGGACACCGCCCTGCAGCACGTCAAGGCCGGCAAGCTGCGCGCTCTGGCGGTCTCCAGCGCCCAGCGCAACCCGCTGTACCCCGATGTGCCGACCGTTGCAGAGTCAGGCTTCAAGGGGTTTGAGTCGCTGTCGTGGTCGGGCCTGTCCGTCCCCAAGGGCACGCCGCAGCCTGTTGTCGACAAACTGGACGCGGCGATGGTGCAAGTCCTCAAGTCGGCGACGTTCAGGCAACGCCTGGAGTCTCAGGGTTTTGTGGTGCCAGCCGAGGGCGCAAAAGCTTATTCGGCATTTGTGATGAGTGAGCTGGAGCGCTGGACCCGGGTGATCAAGACCGCTGGCATCAAAGCCGAGTGAAGGCCGAATGAAGGCCGAATGAAAACCCTTCGGGCTGTCCAGGTCCGCATGGACTTGACCCTGGGCACCCCTGGGGGCAAAACTTCGCTAAAAAATGAGTAAATTAGGTCTGTAGCCCTAGTCCAGTATGCCTAGCTAGCTATATAAAATATAGTGTTTGAGCTGCTCAAATTCATTGCCACCCAACGGGTTTTCAGGGCACTATCCCCCTGACTTTTACGGCCCGCAGAAAGTCAAAGTCCACGCCCTGATCCGCCTGGGTGACGGTCTGCAAAAACAGCTTGTGGTAGCCGCGCTCACCCACAGGTGGCACTACTGGATTGTTTGCAGCGCGTTGGCCCAGTTCTTCGTCAGACACCAGAAGTGTGATTTCGCGGTGGGCCACACTCAGGCGAATGCGGTCACCGTTGCGCACATGCGCCAGCGGCCCGCCGATGGCGGATTCGGGTGTAACGTGCAGCACGATGGTGCCGTAACCGGTGCCGCTCATGCGGCCGTCAGAAATGCGCACCATGTCTTTCACGCCCACTCGTGCCAGCTTTTTCGGGAT
>JAYVNK010000107.1:0-6069 GCA_043758475.1 Comamonadaceae bacterium
CCGTCAATAATTTTTTATCAAACAGGAGTTCCTCATGAAAATCCTCATGCTGCACGGCATCAACCACAACATGTTCGGCAAGCGCGACCGGGCCCAGTACGGCACCATCACGCTGGATGAGATCAACGCCAGCCTCACCGCTGTGGGCAAAGAGCTGGGCGCGACGGTAGAGGCCCACCAGACCAACAGCGAAGGCGAGATGTGCGAGCGCATCCACCAAGGCTTTACTGACGGCGTGGATGCGGTGCTGATCAACGCCGGGGCCTGGACGCATTACAGCTATGGCATTCGCGACGCGCTGGCGATTTTGACCTGCCCGATTGTGGAAGTGCACATGTCCAACATCCACGCCCGCGAAGCGTTTCGCCACGTGTCGGTGTTTGGCGAGATCGTCACGGGGCAGATCTGCGGCTTTGGCGCGGACAGTTATTTGCTGGCGCTGCGTGCCGGGGTGAACGCTGCAAAGGCGGCAAGGGCAGCGAAGGGCGCAGAGGGAAAGAAGAAATGACAGGTCTTGTCATCAATGGCAACACCGAGATCATTGCCCACATCGGCTTCCCCACCCACGCGTTCAAGGCGCCGATGATCTACAACCCCTGGTTTCAAAAAGCCGGGGTCAACGCCATCGTCGTGCCCATGGGATGCCGGGCCGAGCACTATCCGGATTTATTGCGCGCGGTGTTCAAGCTCGCCAACATCCGTGGCGCGCTCGTCACCATGCCGCACAAGGTCGCGACCATTGGCCTGCTGGACGAGATCCTGCCTACGGCCGCCATTGCCGGGGCGTGCTGCGCAAGGGCGTGACGCTCAAAGGGGCCAGCGCGCTGGTGGTGGGCAGCGGCGGGGTGGGCACTGCCATCGCTGCCTCGCTGGCGGCAGCGGGCGTGGCGCGGCTGGGTGTGTTCGATGTCAATGCCGCGTCGGCCAACGGCCTGGCCGACCGCCTTCGCACCCACTACCCTGCCCTGCAAGTGGACACGGGTTCCAACGACCCAGCAGGTTTCAACGTCGTCGTCAACGGCACGCCGCTGGGCATGAACGCGGGCGACGCCATGCCCATGGATGTGTCGCGCATTGCCGCCAGCACCTTTGTAGGCAAAGTGGTGATGAAGTCCCAGATGACGGGCTTTCTGGCAGCCGCGAAAGCACGCGGTTGTGCCGTGCAGGTGGGCACCGACATGCTGTTTGAGCAGATTCCGGCCTACCTTGAGTTTTTTGGCCTGCCCAGTACCACGCCGGAAGAGTTGCGCGCGGTCGCTACGCTGGTCTATTGATCCATCCAGACAACGTGCTATATTATTAATAGCTTTTTATGCAATATAGACGGGGGCTACAGGTCAATTTTACTGTCTAAATGGGGCAAAACAGGCTC
Organism: Comamonadaceae bacterium; assembly: GCA_043758475.1. Taxonomy (GTDB): domain Bacteria; phylum Pseudomonadota; class Gammaproteobacteria; order Burkholderiales; family Burkholderiaceae_C; genus JANYCG01. The sequence continues at coordinate 1,373 of JAYVNK010000107.1, forward strand.
GGTTGGGCTGGCGGGCTCAGGCGGACGCGGCACTCAGCTTTGCAGCTATCCCCCGCCCTGCGGGCTCCTGCTTGATGCCGCCCCGCATAATCGGGCCGCATGGAACCCCAGCCCCTTGTGCCTCTGAAACGACTGATCCTGTGCGCCGATGACTTTGCGGTGCATCAACCTGCGTCGCAAGGCATTGCCCGGCTGGCCGCAGCGGGCCGCATCAGCGCCACCAGTGCCATGGTGCTGTCGCCGCGCTGGGCCGCTGACGCGCCGCTGCTGCAAGACCTGCGCAGCCAGATCGATGTGGGCTTGCATCTGGACTGGACCAGCGACTTTGCGGTGGCGGCTGGGCATGGACTCTCGCTGGGCCGCGCGATGGCAAAAGCCATGATGGGCGGCTTCAACAAACAGGCGGCGCGCGTCGTGATTGAGCGTCAGCTGGACGCATTTGAGGCCCAGTGGAAAGCGCCCCCTGACCACGTGGACGGCCACCAGCACGTACAGCAGTTTGGCGGTATCCGCGACGTGCTGGTCGAGGCGCTGGTGCGCCGCTACCCGGATCGAAAACCTTACCTGCGAGTCTCCCGCGCACCCACAGGCCAGACTGACTTCAAAAGCCAGGTTATCACTGCCCTGGGTGCACATGCTATTGATAAAATAGCTGAGTACGCAGATTTGTCAAGGGCTGTAGCCTTGTCTGGCATCTACGACTTCTCGGGAACGATGGAGGACTACGGCCAGCGCATGAGCCAGTGGCTGCAAACCTCGCCCGACCACACCATCATCATGTGCCACCCCGCACTCTCAGAAGAACCCGGCGACAGCATTGGCGCAGCGCGGGCCCGGGAGTTTGCCTACCTTAGCGGCGACGATTTCTCCGCTGCGCTCACACAAGCCCGTGCCAGGCTGGCCCGAGGCTGCGATTGGTAAACTCCGCGCCGTGAACAACACCCTTGATGAACGACGCGAACGACAAAAATCCTGGCTCACCCTGATCTTGCTCTGGGCACTGCTGCTGGTGCTGGCGGCGCTGCGGCCCCTGGCCGTGCCCGATGAAGGGCGCTACGGCGAGGTGGGCCGCTGGATGCTGCAAAGCGGCGACTGGCTGACACCCCGGCTTAATGGCATTCCTTTCTTTCACAAGCCACCCTTGCTCTACTGGCTGCAGGCCATGTCGCTGGGAACGTTCGGCGTCAACGCCTGGGCGCTACGGCTGGTGCCTGCGCTGCACGCAGGTTTGATGCTGGCAGCACTGTACCTGTCAGCCCGCAGCATTGCCACCGAGCAGATCGCTCGGCGCGCGGCCGTCATGCTGGGCACCAGCCTTACGGTGCTGATCGGCGGCCAGTACATCAACCACGACATGCTGGTAGCCACCTGGATTGGCGTGGCCATCTGGTGCTTTGGCTTTGCCTTCATGGCCGGCAGTAGTCCACACGCGGGGCTGGCGCGCTGGGGCTTTGTGGCCTGTGCCCTGGGCATGCTCAGCAAGGGGCTGATTGGCTTTGCCTTGCCGGGCCTGGTGCTGTTTGTCTGGCTGCTGTGGACGCGGCAGTTCAAAAAGGTCCTGTACCTGCCGTGGCTGAGCGGGGTGGCGCTGTTTGCCGCCATTGTGGTGCCCTGGTTTGCGCTGGCGCAGCACAAATACCCGGCGTTTCTGGACTACATGTTCATCCGCCAGCAGTTTGAGCGCTACACCGCCAGCACCTTCAACAACCCGCAGCCGTGGTGGCTGTACCTGCTCGCCATAGGGCTGCTGTTTTTTCCGTGGGTGCTGTTTGCACTGGCGCAGATTCGCAGGCCCGCGCCCCTGGTGTTAAGCCACGGCGCAGTGGCGCACGAATGGACCAGCCTGTGCTGGATCTGGGTCATCGCCATCACGCTGTTCTTTTCCATTCCCAGCTCCAAGCTGGTCGGCTACATCCTGCCGGTGGTGCCTGCGCTGGCGTTTTTGGCCGCGCTGGGCTGGGAGCGGGTGATGTCGCACCGGGCGTACGCGGGCAAACTGTTCGCCGGGTTGTGTGTGCTTGGCATTGGCATTGGCACAGCCATCGTCCTGAGCGTGGGCAGCGTGACAGCAAGATCGCGCGCTCAAGACATTGCGCAGGTGCTGGCCTGCCAGGCCGGCCCTGGCGACACGGTTTATGCCTTGGGTGGCTATCCGTACGATCTGCCGTTTTATGCGCAGCTACCCAAGCCGATGGTAGCGATCAATGACTGGGACTACCAGCGCGCCAACGCACGCGACGGCTGGGAGCGCGAGCTGTTTGAAGGGGCAGAATTTGACTCCCAAGCTGCCAAAGTGCTGCAACCCGCCAGCGTCTTGATCAAGGCAAGCGGCGTGCCGGGCAACTGGCTGGTGACGCACAACACGGAGAATCTGGTGGGCAATTTGCCTGGCTGGGGGCTTGTGACCCCCGGCACCGGATGGAAGCTTTATAAATCAGGCCAATCAGCGCTTGAAAGCCCAAAACCGGCTCAGCAAAAAGGTTTGCCAGGCTGCAAAGACCAGCGCGCAAAATAGGGCCACCAGGCTTGGCCAATCAAACGCGCGCAACAGCAGAATAAACACCAGTTCGTTGGCGGCAAACCCGCCCAGCGCGGTGACCAGAAACCGGCCAAAGCTGGTGCGAACGCTGGTCGCGGCATCGCGAAAGCTCAACAGCCGGTGCCCTGCAAAGCTCACAAAAAAAGCCACGCCAAAGCCCAGCGCATTGGCCACCTCGGGCCACATGTGGTGCTGCGCCATCGCAAAAACACCCATGTGGGTGAGAGCGGCCACACCACCCACCCCAAGGAACCAGCGCGTGGACGTGCTGATTGAAGCACTCAAAGCAGTGAGGCCTCTTGCCGGATCGATTTCAGAGACACCACATTGCCGGCATCCACTGGCGGTGCCTGGCCCAGGCCCAGGCCACGGCGCTGGCTGATCAAATAGGCAGGCCGTTGTTTGACTTCTTCGTAAATCCGCCCCACGTACTCGGCCAGGATGCCAATGGACAGCAACTGGATGCCGCTGAAAAACATCATGCCGACCACGATGGTCGCATAGCCTGGCACTGCGATGCCCCAGATGAAAAACTCCAGCACCACCCAGGTGCCATAGCCCAGCGCGACGATGGCCAGCGCCAGCCCGAGCCACGTTAACGCCCGCAGCGGCTTGGTGGAGAACGCCACGATGCCCGTCAGCGCCAGAGAGATCGATCCGCTCAGCCCAAAATTGCTCACGCCGCCCGCGCGTGGCAGCGGCACGTAGTCAATCGCCGTGCTGTTGAAGCCGACCCAGGCGTACAGGCCTTTCATGAACCGGTTGCGCTCGGGCAGGCTCTTCAAGGCCTCCACCACGGCGCGGTCCATCAGCCGGAAGTCGCCCGCGTTAGGCGGAATCTTCACCTTGCTGCCCCAATTGACGAGCTTGTAAAACACCGCCGTGAGGCTGGCGTGCAAGGTGGACTGGTCGTCGCGGGTTTTGCGAACGGCGTACACAACGTCCGCCCCTTGCATCCATTTTTGCAGCATGTCAGGCAACAGGGACGCGGGGTGCTGGCCATCTGCGTCCATAAAAATAACCACGTCGCCCTGCGCGGCGTCCAGGCCTGCGGTCAGTGCGGGCTCTTTGCCAAAGTTGCGGGAAAGCTTCAGGGACACCACTTCAGGGTGGCTGGCACACAGGCGCTGCATCACCTGCGCGGTGTCGTCGCGGCTGCCGTCGTCCACCACAATCAGCTCAATTTGCGTTGACAGCGTGGCGAGTATGGCCAGCGTCTGGGGCACGAAGATGCCCAGGTTTTGCGCTTCGTTGAACGCAGGCATGACGCAGGAGATGGATGGCGGCTTGGATCGGTTCATAGAGCCGCATCATGCCAAAAGAAAACCCCGCCTGAGACTTCCGGCGGGGTTTTTATGAAAAACCGAATTTCAGATCAGTGACTCAGGCGCTCTTGCTCAGGCACTCTTTCATGAAGCTCTTGCGGTCGTCGCCTTTTTTCCCCTTGGCTTCCACATTGCAGGATTTCATTTTTCCCTGCTGGGCCGCTTGCGGCGACTTCTCTTTTTTGGCGCTCAGGCATTGCTTCATGAACGCTTTGCGCTCGTCGCCCTTCTTCTCGCCTGCATCCTTGTTGCACATGCCCATTTTGCTTTGCTGCGCTGTTTTGTCACCATCGGCGGCATGCACCGGGGCCGACAGCAGCCCAAAACTCAGGGTAAGACCCACGGCGATCACGCTGGCTAGTTTTTTCATGATGTTCCTTTATGTGAATGGAAAGCGGTTGAAGCAGCCGCCGCGCTGGATTCCAGCACATAACGCCCGCAATAGCAATCCCGCCACCAATCCTGATGCCAATCCACCTTCCAATGCCCTCGTAAAATCTCCCCCATGCTGTCTGTAAAACTTGAATTGCTGCAAGCGCTGGGCCTGGCGCTGGAAAAACTCTCACCTGGGGCGGGCGTCAAAGCCGTATTTGAGTCGCCCAAGGTGGCCGCGCATGGGGACCTGGCCACCACCGTTGCCATGCAACTGGCCAAGCCGCTCAAACTAAACCCCCGCCAACTGGCCGAAAAACTGCGCCTCGAACTGGTGGACACACCGCAATTTGCGCGCTGGGTGCAAACCGTGGACATTGCCGGCCCTGGTTTCATCAACATCACGCTCAAGCCGGCGGCCAAGCAGCAAATCGTGCACGACATCCTGAGCCAGGGCGCGC
>JAYVNK010000108.1:0-6053 GCA_043758475.1 Comamonadaceae bacterium
CGGGGCCTGGGCAAAAACCAGCAATACCCCAACCTACGCCAAACAGCGCGCCTCCTGTCAACAGGCGTTTATCAACGTGGGTTGCGGTTGGCAACTTCATCTCTGCACCAATCAGGGACAGGGTTCGCCTTTTTGCAATCAGGAATGCGAAGAATCCCACCCCAATGGCACCCGCCATGACCAGCGCCAGCGACGGATCCCACGCCCCTGCAACGTCCAGAAAACCCAGCACTTTGGCCGGATTGGCCATGCCAGAGATGATCAAACCAAGGCCAAACACCAAGCCCGAGAGCAGAGCGCTGAAAACAAACATTCAATTTCTCCTCAAACATTCAAAAGGTGGCGAATGACAAAAACGGTCATAAAGCCAGCACCCATAAAAGTGGCTGTAGCCACCAGCGAACGGGGCGACAGCCTTGACAGTCCGCAAACGCCATGGCCGCTTGTACATCCTGCGCCATACCGGGTGCCCATGCCGACCAACAAACCGGCCAATATCACCGCGCCGTACCCTGCACCAATCTGCACTGCAGGCACCACAGCGACCAAGCTGTAGACCAGAGGCGCAACGACCAAGCCCCCGATAAAAGCGACACGCCAAAGCACATCACCCGCCAAGGGTTTCAGCAGGCCGCCAAGCACGCCGCTAATGCCCGCAACGCGACCATTGAGCAGCACAAACATGGCCGCTGCCAAGCCAATGAGCAGCCCGCCAGCCAGGGCAGACCAGGGGGTGAATGCACTCCAGTCAATCAGCATCAAATTTCTCCTTCAGGACAGTAAAGGCGGTGGAGCACAGCCAGGATTTCAAGCATGGCGGGGTCGGCAACCCTGTAATAGATGTTCTTGCCCTCGCGACGCGTGGCGACCACGCCTTCCTTTCGCAACACGCCGAGTTGCTGCGACAGTGTTGGCTGGTAAATTCCAAGCTCGTCCTGGAGCTCGCTCACGCAATGCTCTCCTTGTGACAGTTGGCACAGCAGCAGCATGCGGTCTTCGTTGGCCAGGATCTTGAGCACACCAACGGCCTGGACAGCAGCGCCCCGAAGAAGTTCAGGGCTTATGACGGGAGGAGATGGTTTCACTAAAGTTGCCTCAACATCAAGGTTGAACAACATTATATATGTAAATATAATGTATATCGGCATATCGATTTACACCAAAGAGTCAACCGGCATGAATCCGCGAACCACAACCCAGGCTTTTTTTGACCCCAAGACGTGGACCGTGAGCTATGTTGTTTCGGACACCGAAACCCGACGCGCCGCCATCATCGACCCCGTGCTCAATTACGACTTCAAGTCAGGTCACAGCAGCACGGCTTCTGCAGGCAGGGTGCTGGCTTATTTGAAGCAGCAGGGTTTTCAGGTTGACTGGATACTTGAAACCCATGCGCATGCTGACCATCTCTCTAGCGCACACTACCTCAGGGAACACGTGGGTGGACGCATTGCCATTGGCGAAAACATTCGCGCGGTCCAGTCCACCTTCAAGGCGATATTCAATCTTGAGCCTTCATTTACGCCAGATGGCAGGCAGTTTGACCACCTCTTCAAAGACGGTGAAACCTTCAAAATTGGGGGCATAGAAGCAACAGCAATTCTGGTGCCGGGTCATACCCCGGCTGATATTGCCTACCGCATCGAAGACTCGGTCTTCGTGGGCGACACGCTGTTCATGCCAGACGTGGGCACAGCGCGGGCAGATTTTCCAGGCGGTGACGCCCATGCTCTTTTCCGGTCCATCCACAAACTGTTGACTTTGCCACGTGAGACAAAAATATACGTTTGCCACGACTACCCGCCCGCTTCGCGCCCTGCTCAATGGCAAACCACAGTGGGCGAGCAACGGGAGCAAAACATTCACGTACGGGATGGCATCTCTGAAGATGAATTCGTGGCCATGCGGACCGCACGGGACGCCATGCTGGAGATGCCCACGCTGATTCTCCCTGCGATTCAGGTCAACGTGCGCGCTGGCGAAATGCCCGCACCAGAAACCAATGGCATCCGGTATCTCAAAATTCCAGTTAACACCTTCGGTACGCATCCATCCGTTGCGCATCCGAAGTAAACCTCGCCCTATGGGGAGTCGGCCAGAGTTTTATGCGGCAATTCACAGGCTCATTGCCCCACTCGCATCACCAGCTTGGAGATCTCTTGCATCACCTCGCCGTCATGTCCCACCCAGACATGCCCGCCGTGTTCAAACCCAACAAATTTCGCGCCTTTGATGTGATTTGCCGTGTACTCTGCACTGGCATAAGTGCCAAAACCGTCATCACGCACACCGACAATGAGCGTCGGTACGCGCACCGTGACAAGCGCAGAAGGGCCAAGGCTTGTGCGCAGAACCGAGTCGCTGCGCAAGCCTGCCGCGCGCTCGGAGACTGGCAGGATGTGGTCAAGTATGGCATTGACGCGTGCGCGCTCTGTTGGGCTGGCAGCGTTCACTTGCTCAGGCGGCGTCGCCAGTACGTATTGAATAACCTGGTCTTTAGCCACGTGCAGCCCAGCCCAAAAAAGAAAGTCCGAGCCAATCAACCGCATCAGCAGGGCTTCGGCCCACGGTGCCAAGGGTTTGGCTGAATCTGCCGACGTACTCGGCTTGTACGCCAGTGGCACCAGCAGCACCAGCGCACTGACACGATCCGGGTGGCGAATTGCCATCTGCAATGCTGACGGGCCGCCCGCTGAGCCGCCGGCAACAGCAGCTTGCGTGATGCCCAGCGCATCCAGCAGGCACACATGGGCATCGGCTTGCGCCGCAGGCGTTGCATCAAGTGGCATCGGCGTGCGCAGGTAGCCAAAGCGAGACATGGCAATCACACGAATGCCGCGCTGCGCCAGCGTACCCGCAAATGCCATACCTTGATCGTGTCCACCACCGCTGCCGTGAACCATCAACAGCGGTGTACCCGAGCCCGCTTCCTGATATTCAATCGGGCCACAGCGGGTATCAATCAGCACGCTGCCAATTGCTGCCTTGGCGCTGGCCGCTTTGATGTCGCTGTCAAAGCGCCAAGCTATCCATAGCGCAGCAACGACAACTGCAAGTGCAGTTACGATAGTCCATCGCGCAGAACGCGTCATGATGCCAAGCCTTTGTTTGCCACCGCACCCATGAACATCTTGACCACCAGCTTGCGCAATTCGCTGTACACCACCACCAAGCTTGCCATGCCCAGACAGACCAGCCATTGATCCAGCGCAAGTGGCACCGTGCCAAACGCGAGATTAAGGAACGGCACGTTGACGACTGCCGCTTGAAGCAACGCAGAAAGTGCCACCGCGCCCCACAGCCACGGGTTGACGAACAAATTTTTGAAGGCGCTGGCGGTTTCTGAACGGGCGTTGAAGCATTGAAACAAATGAGCCATCACCAGCACGGTGAACCCGGCAGTGCGGGCATTGGCAATGTCGCCCTCTTGCCCGTTTTCGCCAGCCTGCTCAATTAACCCGCCGGGCAGGTACATGTCCATCGTTAGCAGCGCCACGATGGCGATCACCAATCCAATCTCGAACACGCCAGCCCACATGCGCAGGCCTATCACGCGTTCGTTCATGTGGCGCGGCTTGCGTGCCATCACGTCGTCGGTCGGCGGGTCGATTCCCATGGCCAGTGCGGGCCAGGAGTCAGTGATCAGGTTGAGCCACAGGATTTGGGTCGCCAGCAGCGGCAGTACCAAGGCAGTGCCAGCTCCACCCACTGCGCCTGCTGAACTGTTGAGCCCAATCACAGCCGCGCCCACCACGCCCAAAAAGACAGTCAACACCTCGCCCATGTTGGAGGACAGCAGGTAGCGCAGAAACTTTCGGATGTTGTCGAACAGGCTGCGCCCCTCGCGCACTGCATCGACGATGGTGGCAAAGTTGTCATCAGCCAAGATCATTTTGGCGGCTTCCTTGGTGACCTCGGTGCCGGTGATGCCCATCGCAACACCAATGTTGGCGGCCTTCAAGGCGGGAGCGTCGTTGACACCATCACCGGTCATGGCCACGACTTGCCCGTCCGCCTGAAGTGCCGCAACGATACGCAGCTTGTGCGCGGGCGACACACGCGCGTAGACCGAGGTTTTGCGCACCGACTCTGCAAACGCAGCCTCGTCCAGCGCGTCCAGCTCCAGCCCGCTCAATACCGTTTCGCCTGCTTCGCTGATGTGCAAATCCGCCGCGATGCGTGCTGCCGTGCGTGGGTGGTCGCCGGTGATCATGATGATGCGAATGCCAGCACGGCGCGCCTCGCGGATGGCGACGGCGGCTTCTTCGCGCGGTGGGTCCATCATGCCGACGGTGCCGACCCATATCAGGTTATGTTCGAGGTCATGGTCCGATGCCCCGTCAGCACTGGGGGCTTCATCTTGGGCCAAAGGCCTGAACGCAACCCCCAGCGTGCGCAGCGCTGCGTCAGACATCGCATCAACCTGGGCCAGTATCTGGCTTCGACGTGCGTCATCCAGTGCAACGGTCTCTGTACCCACTTGAATAAGACTGCACCGTTTAAGCAGCACGTCGGGCGCGCCCTTGGTGATCAGGATCGCACTGTCATCCTGGTCATGATCGGTCTGCAAGGTGGACATCATCTTGCGCACCGAGGTGAACGCGATCTCACCGATGCGGGCGAACCGTTTGACGCGCAAGCCTGTCACGCCCAGCTTGCGCTCTGCCACCAGAAAAGCCGCCTCCGTGGGGTCGCCCTGAATCTGCCACTCACCGTTTGATGGATTGCCTGGCGCTGCGCCATTCACGTGGCGCAGTGTTGCGTTGCCCGCCAGGCAGCCGTACATCAGCAGGGCAGTTTGCTCAGCAAGTAGCGCGCCTTCGGCAATCTCTGCACCGTTTACTTCCACCCGGCCGTCGGGCGCATAGCCCACACCCGTGACGCGCGTGCTGCCCGACGCGGTGACGATTTGCTCAATCGTCATCTCAGCGCGGGTCAGTGTGCCGGTCTTGTCGGTGGCGATGACCGTGGTGGCACCCAGCGCCTCGACCGACGACAGCTTTTTGACAATCGCTTTTCGCTTTGCCATGCGCCGCACGCCCAGGGCCAGCACGACCGACAAAATGGCGGGCAGCCCCTCGGGCACCGCAGCGACGGCCAGCGCTACGCCAAATAGCAGCACAGTCACCACATCGCCCGTACTTTGAATGTCTGACACCATCAATAGGGTGCCCACCACCACGACAGAAATGATCAAAACCGCCACGCCCAAAAAACGCCCAATGCGCCGGATTTCTTTCTCCAGCGGCGTGGGCTCCTCGGGGGTTGCCGTCAACAGGCTGGCGATGGCACCCATCTGCGTGGCCATGCCGGTCGCCGTAATTACCGCGCGGCCAGTGCCTTGCGCCACCGCCGTGCCCTTGAAAACCATGTTCAACGGGTCACCCAGTGCCGCAGCTGTTGGCAATGTGGCGATGTCTTTGAGCACCGCTTCGCTCTCGCCCGTGAGCGACGCTTCCTGAACGCGAAGTGACGCAACCTGAAATAGCCGCGCATCTGCCCCCACGCTGTCGCCCTCCGCCAGCACCAGCAAGTCACCCGTCACCAGTTGCGCGCTGGGCACGCGCGCCAGATGCCCGTCGCGCATCACACCTGAGGTGGCTTGCGTCATCCGTGCCAAGGCCGCTACGGCATCTCGTGCCTTGGCCTCTTCCAGATAACCCAAAGCGCCGTTCAAGATAACGACGATGGCAATGACGATGGCATCGACCGGCCAACCCTCCCACCCTTCCACACCCCACGCCACCAGCGACACCACAATGGCGGCCAGCAGTAGGTAAATCAGCGGGTCTTGAAATTGCGCCAGTACGCGCTGCCAGGCAGGTGTGGGCGGTGCTGACTTGAGCTCGTTAGGCCCGTTCTTGGCGAGGCGTGCCGTAGCGTCTAGGGTCGATAGTCCTTTTTCAAAGTCTGCCCCAAAAGCCTTCGCGATGTCCGCGGGCTCTTGGCTGCTAGCCTGAAGTTCCTCCCCCAGCAAAGCGAGTTTCCCCTCTCATGAACCGGAATTTGAGGTTCCGCGTTCTGTCTACAGTTTGATTTTGCCGATCAGTTCG
>JAYVNK010000109.1:0-17679 GCA_043758475.1 Comamonadaceae bacterium
CACGGCAGCCCCTGCCGCCAGGGCCACCACCAGCAGCAGCCAAGCCACCCAGTCGGTGACCACGAAGCCCACCGCGCGCTTCAGAAAATTGTTCATACGACTCAAGTATGGCAGGCCTTGGGCAGCTAGCGCAGAACGTCCAAGCGTCCATTCGCGCATCTAACATCAACAATGCTGAGTGGTTGCAGTAACATTTGATTTCCAAGTAAATACTTGATAAAACTTGATTTTTAACCCGTTTACACCGATGATTCACCGCCTATGCACAAAGTTATCCACAGCGACTCCATCAAGGCCGCCATTGCGGCGCGCGGATGGAGTCAGGAGCAACTGGCGAAGTCCATTGGCGAATCGCCGCAGGTGGTGTCTCACTGGTTGCAGGGCAAGAACTTTCCGCGCCCTGAGAAGCTTTTGAAGCTGGCCACGACCTTGATGCTCAGCTTCGATCAGTTGGTGATGCCTGATGCCGACCAGCCCATTATTGCCTTCAGAAAGAAGGCAGGCTCAAAAACTACGGATGAACATCTCGCCAAAGCACAAGCCATGGCAGCGCTGCTCAGGCCGTTGGTGGACTATTTGCCCGAGCGACGTTCCCTGCACATGACACTGCCTTCGGCTTCGACTGACTATCTTCCTTTGCAGAACGCCGCAGCCGAGGTCAGAGGAAAGTTGGGCATTGGTGCCCAGGCGGTGTTGGGTTATGAGCACTTGATCAAGGAGTTCAAGGCCAACGATGCAGTGCTGGTACCCTCTCTCTGGGCCGAAAAGAAAAACCACAAAAACGCGCTGCATATTTTGCTGCCAGATCACAAGGTAACCTTTGTCTATCTGAATTTGGACACGCATCTGGAAGACTTCAAATTCTGGATGGCGCACGAACTGGCGCATGTGTACACCCCCGACCTGGCTGGCACCGAAGAGGGAGAGGACTTTGCTGACGCGTTTGCCGGCGCGTTGTTGTTTCCCAAAGCGTGTGCGGAAGCCGCGTATGCACTGGCGATCCAGGCTACCAGCGCTCCCTCCCTGTTGAAGATTTTGATTTCAAGTGCACATTCGCACTCTATCTCGCTCAACACAGTGTTTCTACAGGTGCAGAGTTACGCGAGGGCCAAGGGGCTCGCCGCGTTGCAGTTGCCAGAATCCCAGCTTCACGCCGTTCGCAGCAATCAGCGCAATGGCTTGGTAAGCGAGTCGCTTTTCAAACCCATGCCGCCTAGTGCTGATGCGTTGATTGCAGTTGCGGCAAATTTGTTTTCGTCCGGTTTTTTTGTCGCGCTAAAGACGATGCTGCTTGAGCGGGGAACCGGCCCCGGTTATTTGCAGCAGATTCTGGATATCGGCTTGCAGGATGCCACAGCGCTGCACCGCGCACTGGTTGGCGGGCTTGACCATTGACACTGGTTCTGCTTGACACCAACGCCTATCTCAGGCTGGCCAAGCGCGTGCGGCCCTTGCTGGGCAAGAAGTTCGGACAAAAAGACTATGTGCTCGCTGTTTTGCGGGACGTTGAAGATGAGGTGTACCAGAGCCCTCGCCTGCAACATAACTACCCCTGGTTTGACGCGGCGGAATTGGCGAAGGAGCGACTGGCCCATACCATGCGCTTAAACGCCGAAGAGAAGGCTACATTGGCAATTGCCACAAGTGTTTTGCAAGGTCTGGTTCAAATGGACCCAGACCGCTTCACGATAAAAGGGCGCTCTCCGCCATCACCCATTGATTGCCGTGTACTTGCTTTTGGGCAGATTCGCCCTGCTATCGTAGTAACAGATGATCTGGGCATGCACGAATTGGCCAACATGGTCGGGATCAGCATCTGGCATGGTCCGGAGCTTTTGAAAAAGATGCTGAGTGCGAAGTTGATGACCAATGACCTTGTTCGTGAAATCTATGAGGCCCTGCAAGCGAACGGGGACTTGACTGTGACTTGGGTCGAGGCTAAGCACAATGCCTTCGTCAAGATATTTGGCAAGGCTCGAGGCAATGGATAGGCTGACCGATAAAGCGGAACCCTAAGGTGCCGCTTTACCAGACTTAGGGGTAAAATGGACCTTGAGCCCCCGTCAGTATTGCATAGTTAACTATTAATTAAATAGCAAACAGTTAAAACGGTGTTAAACCGTCCGCGCCTTTACCCCATCTTGACTTTAAGCCGCCAAGCATGCAGCAACGGCTCGGTATACCCACTGGGCTGCACCAGCCCCTTGAACACCAGATCACAAGCCGCTTTGTAAGCCATTGAGGTCTCAAAGTTGCCCGCCATGTTCTTGTACAGCGCATCGCCGGCGTTCTGCTTGTCCACCACGGCGGCCATGCGCTCGAAGGTTTCCTTGACCTCTGCGTGGCTGACGACGCCGTGGTGTAGCCAGTTGGCCATGTGCTGGCTGCTGATGCGCAGGGTGGCGCGGTCTTCCATGAGGCCGATGTTGTGGATGTCGGGCACTTTGCTGCAGCCCACGCCCTGGTCAATCCAGCGCACCACGTAACCCAGAATGCCCTGGGCGTTGTTGTCCAGCTCCTGCTGCTTCTCGACCGCGCTCCAGTGGGGGGTGGCGGTGACGGGGATGGTCAGCAGGGCGTTCAGGATCGCGTTGCGTTCCTTTTTGTGGTCGGCCTTGGCGTCCAGCTTTTCAAGGCCTTTTTGCACCTTGCTGACCCTGACCTGGTGGTAGTGCAACGCATGCAGTGTGGCGCCCGTCGGGCTGGGCACCCAGGCGGTGTTGGCACCGGCCAGCGGGTGGGCGATCTTCTGCACCATCATGGCGGCCATCAGGTCGGGCATGGCCCACATGCCTTTGCCGATTTGCGCCTTGCCGCGCAGGCCGCATTGCAGGCCGACCATGACGTTGTTTTTCTCATAGGCGGCGATCCAGGCGCTGGTTTTCATGTCGCCCTTGCGGATCATCGGGCCGGCCTGCATGGCGCTGTGCATCTCATCGCCGGTGCGGTCCAGAAAGCCGGTGTTGATGAACGCCACGCGGCTGGCGGCGGCGGCAATGCAGGCCTTCAGGTTGACGCTGGTGCGGCGCTCTTCGTCCATGATGCCGAGCTTGACGGTGCTGTCTTTGAGTCCCAGCACTTTTTCGACACGGCCAAAAAGCTCGGCGGCAAACGCCACCTCGGCGGGGCCGTGCATTTTGGGTTTGACGATGTAGACGCTGCCTTTGCGGGAGTTGCGGATGCTGCGTTTATTTTTGCCTGAGCCTGGGTGCTTCAAGTCATGCATCGCAATGGTGGTGGTGACCACGGCGTCCAGAATGCCCTCGGGGATTTCTTTGGTGCTGCCGTCGGCGGCGGTGTACAGGATGGCCGGGTTGGTCATCAAATGGCCGACGTTGCGCACGAACATCAAGGATCGACCGTGCAGGGTGACGGTTTTTTTGCCCGCAGCGGCTTTGCTGCTGCTTCCAGATTCTGCGGCTTTGCTGCTGCTTCCAGATTTCGCAGCGGTGTACACGCGGTCAGGATTCAGCCCGCGCGTGAACGTCTGCCCGCCCTTGCTCACCTCTTCCGTCAGGGTGCCTTTTAAGATGCCCAACCAGTTGCTGTAGGCCAGCACCTTGTCGTCCGCGTCAACCACGGCCACCGAGTCCTCCAGGTCCAGGATGGTGGACAGCGCGGCTTCCAGCACCAGGTCGCTTACGCCAGCGGCGTCGGTCTTGCCGATGGCGGTTTTGCGGTCGATCTGGATGTCGATGTGCAGGCCGTTATGCTGCAACAGTATCGAAGATGGTGCTGATGCATCGCCCTGGTAGCCGATGAACTGGCTGGCGTCTTCCAATGGGGTGGTCGTGCCTTTCGCGCCACCTTTAAGCGTAACCACCAGCTTGCCGCCCTTGACGGTGTAGCCGGTGGAATCGACATGCGAGCCTGCCTCGAGCGGCGCCGTGCGGTCCAGCACATGGCGCGCGTACTCAATCACTTTCGCGCCGCGCACCGGGTTGTAGCCTTTGCCTTCTTTTGACACCTTGCCAGCGCCGTTGGCCTCGGCAATCACATCCGTGCCGTACAAGGCGTCATACAGACTGCCCCAGCGCGCGTTGGCGGCGTTCAGGGCGTAGCGCGCGTTCAGGATCGGCACCACCAGTTGCGGCCCGGCCTGCTTGGCCAGCTCGGCGTCCACGTTGGACGTAGTGGCCTTGACCTTTTTGGGCTGCGGTACAAGGTAGCCGATGTTTTCCAGAAAGGCGCGGTAGGCTTTCATATCGCTGATAGGCCCCGGATGCGCCGCATGCCACTCGTCCAGCGCCGATTGCAGGCGGTCACGCTCGGCCAGCAGGGCGATGTTTTTGGGGGCCAGGTCGGCCACGATGGCGTCAAAACCCTGCCAGAAGGTGCTGCTTGCCACGCCGGTG
The DNA here is from genome assembly GCA_043758475.1 of Comamonadaceae bacterium. Lineage (GTDB taxonomy): Bacteria > Pseudomonadota > Gammaproteobacteria > Burkholderiales > Burkholderiaceae_C > JANYCG01. Next base: position 4,356 of record JAYVNK010000109.1, read on the forward strand.
CCCGGCAGCACCTGCTCGTCGATGAAGCGGTGCAGGTTGCTGGCCACTTGCAGGCGGTGAATGGAGGTGCGTGCGGTCATGAAAGTGTCTCGTTAAAAAAGAAAAGTACGTCGCGCAGATTGGTGCCGGTGCGGGTGGGCTGCGTGCCCAATTCTTCAAAGGGCGAATTTTGCCGGTTGACCCACAGCGTCTGGTAGCCAAACCAGGTGGCGGCCAGCGCGTCCCAGCTATTGCTGCTGACGAACAGGATTTTATGGGCTGGCAGGCCGCAGGCTTTTTCGCCCAGCGCGTAGGCGTCTGGGTCGGTCTTGAACGTGCGGATCGGGTCCACGCTGATCACGTGGTCCAGCAGGCCGGCAAGCCCGGCAGACGACACGGCGGCGTCCAGCATGCCGGGGTCGCCATTGCTCAGAATGCCGGTGGCGATGCCTTTGGCCTTGAGCGCGGCCAGGACCTCTTTGTTTTCAGGAAAGGCAGTCAATTGCCGGTACTGCGCCATCAATTGCTCGATTTCGGCATCAAACATGCCTGTAGCCCTTGTCCTATATGCATGGTCAGCTCCGCTATTAATAGCAAATCCGGAACAGGCAAGTCTGTTGATGGCAAACACCAGAGCGGCGCGTGTCAACTCCCAAAACGGCTGGTAAACCGATTCCCGGTTCGGCCCCCGCTTGCTGGTGGTCACAAGCCGGGTGTATTCAATCTGCTTGTCGCGCCACAGGATGCTCAAGGCTTGGCCGTGGCCGGGGAATAGCTGTTCCGCCAGCAGGCCCACGCTGTAAACGTCAAACAGGGTGCCGTAGGCGTCAAACAGGACAGCTTGGGGCGCGGGGGTGGGTGGGGATGGCTGCATCCCCCCACTTTATTCGATGTGCTTGCCGGGCTGGGTCAGCATGCGGTCCCTGGTCAAGAAGTACTTGCGGGCGTAGGCCACAAGTTGCGCATCGCTGGGTGGTCCACCGTTTCCACGCCCACGATTTTGTCGCTCATGGTGGGGTCATGCGAATGGCTGGGCTTGATCAACTGCAGCTTGGCCTCGGCCGGGCCCACCACCATCGTCCGGTCTGATGTGCATTGCATGCGCCTGGGCGTGATCGAGCCAGACGACGGCGTGGTAGTGGGACATGGGGGGTTCTTTTTCTGCGCTTTTCAGTATCTGGGAAACACCAGCTTAAGGAGCGCCGGGCTTGACCGAATTGATGCAGGTCAAACCGGAGCTTGTTGAAGCGGATTGCCTACAAACTGCCCGGCCTTGACGGCGCAAAGCGTGTCTCGGGCAGCGTCGCGCCCGGCGCGAGCACATCCATTTGCGCCAGCAGCCGCGCCGCGCAGTCCCGCAGCGCAGACGAAGGCGATGCCATTGCCAGGCTTAGCAGGGTGGTGGCATAGGAGGGATCATCGTGAAAGCGGGCCGAGTCAACCCACCAGCCGTGCCCGGTCATCAGCCATTTGAAATCAACGGCGGCCAGCAGGGACACGCGCGAATTGGCCGCAGGCGCTGGACTGCCGGGCGCTGCGCTGAAGGGCTCTGCAGCATTTGTCTGCGCTGTGTGCGTTGCGGGCCAAGTTTGATCTTGCGTGGTGATGGCGGGTCTCACTTTGAGCTTCAAGAACCCCTTAACGCGCTATTCGGCCAACCGGTGGACCGGGTAGGGCGCGCGCTCTAAATTGCACGTTGCAAGCTCAGGCTGCGCGGTTTGCCCGCTGCCAGGCCCAGATCCCAATTCACGCCCGTCGACGCCGGTTTACTATTATTTGAGTAGCATACTAGTATACTGGACGGGGGTTAACGACCCTCTGCATAACTCATCGCGAGTTCGTGTAGATCGGATCGGGAGGGACTGCAAGGCGAATTTTGCCGCCATAACGCGATGTTTGGGCACCGCTATTGGCGGCACGTTGTGAGGGTAAGCCCGCCGCGTCTTCAATGCGCCGGGCGCTGCGCTCGCTGATGCCGGCCTTGGCAGCCGCAGCCGCCTGGCTGAACTTGTTGCGGTGTTGTTTGTACCTGTGGACCTGGTGGTCCGTGATTCTCTTGCCGGGCATGCCGCCATCCTTCGATTTGTGTTCGAAGGTCTGACGGTAGCCCCGCTTCCCGGACCCGCCCGGTGGGAGTCTTCAACCGGCCAAGGTCATTGTCGTCAACCATCATGATCAGCCTTGAAGTCATCTATGCCTCAACATTTGCTGACCGAGACCGCTGTGGGCTACCGTTTGGAGATTTAGAGGGTAAAATAGGGCTATAGCCCTTGTCCACAGTGAATAGTTGGCTATTAATATAATAGCTTTTAGCCGTTTTACACTTCTTCAACCGTTTTCCAGAATAAACATCAGCACATGCAAGGCCAACTTTTCAGCCAGGACTTCTTGACGCGCGGCGTGCTGGAGACGCCGCCGCACCAGGCGCTGGACGCCAGCGCTTTTGCCGCGTTTGACGGCGCGCTGCGCGGCATTTACGCCGGGTTTGACGCAAGCTCCACGATCAACGAGGCACAGACCGAGTCAGAAATCATCAATAAGGTGCTGGTGGAACTGGGCTGGGACGGCGACTTTTTGCCCCAGGTCAACCTGTCTGGTAAACGCCGCGAAGACGTGCCCGATTGCCTGCTGTTTGCCAACAGCGCGCAAAAAACCGCCGCGCTGGCCGAGGCCAAAGACGACCGCCGCTACCGCCATGGCCTGGCCATTCTGGAAGCCAAACGCTGGCTGCGCCCGCTGGACCGGGGTGATATTTCCGAGGCCACCGACCCCGACGCGCCGTCCAGCCAGATGTTGCGCTACCTGAGCCGGGCCGACGTGGTGTCTGACCGCGCCGTCAAGTGGGGCATGCTGACCAATGGCAACGTGTGGCGGCTGTACTGGCAGGACGCGCGCTCGCGCTCCGAAGAGTTTTTTGAAGTGGACGTGGCTGCCGCATTGGGTTTGGACGGCATACCCAACACGCTGGACGATGGCGCGCCGCCCGGTGCACCCGGCCACATTGCGCCCGCCCACGCCCTGCGGCTGTTCTTCTTGTTCTTCCATCGGGGTGCGTTTTTGCCACAAAGCTGGCTGATTGAATCGGGAGAGAGCACGGGCCGCAGCTTCCACGCCTACGCGCTCAACGAAGCCCGTCTGTACGAAGAAAAAGTCTCACAAGACCTGGGTGCGCGCGTATTTGCCGACATCTTTCCGCAACTGGCTGACGCGCTGGCACGGGGCGACCTGCATGCCAAGACGCATCAGATTGGGTACGGCCAGTTCACCCGGCCCCAGTACACGCAGGACTACCTGGACGAGGTGCGCGAAGCTGCGCTGGTGCTGCTGTACCGCCTGCTGTTCCTGTTTTACGCCGAAGACCGCAACCTGCTGCCGGTGCGCGACGCGCGCTATGCACCTTATAGCGTTCGGCGCATACGTGAGGAAGTGCGGGACAAGGTGGAGGCTGGGGCAAAGTTTTCTAGCACGGTGGGGTGGATATGGCTTGCACTTCAAAACACATTCACACTAATCGATAAAGGCGATGATGAAGTAGGAATGCCCGCCTACAACGGCGGCTTGTTTGACCGCAGCCGGTCGCTGATTTTGGAGCGCACCAAAGTTACGGACAAGGTGATGGCTCCGATCATTGATGCCCTATCGCGCCGTACTGAAGACCTGCTGCATGGCTGGATCAACTACCGCGACCTAGCTGTTGCCCATCTGGGCGGCATCTACGAGCGCTTGCTGGAGTACAGCCTGGTGCACGAGGTGCAGGCCAAGGACGACTACAAAGACAAGCCCGAGATCAACCGCATCACCGCCGCCCCGGCCAGCTTTGCGCGCAAGGTGTCGGGCAGCTACTACACGCACGATGACCTGGTGCGCCTCATCCTGCGCGAATCGGTGGGCCTGCTGGCCCAGGAGCGCCTGGACGGATTTGCCACGCACCTGAAAAAGCAGTCCAAGAAAACGTCTTTCAATCCTGGCGACTGGGATGCATTGGATGCAAAAGACCCCGCCAGCCAGATTCTGGAACTCAAAATTTGTGACCCCGCCATGGGCAGTGGCCACTTCCTCGTGGCGCTGGTGGACGACCTGGCCGACCGGGTGCTGGAGGCCGTTACAACCGCCACGCTGCACGTCAACGCACAACCCTGGGCGGCACATTTGGTAGAAAGTGGTCGCCCTTGGCAGAGCCCGGTGCTGGCCCGCGTGGCGCACATCCGCAACACCATCAAAACTACCGCCAAAGAGCACGGCTGGGCCGTGACCGACGCACAGCTGGACGACCGGCACATCGTGCGCCGCATGATCTTGAAGAAAACCATCTTCGGCGTCGACAAAAACCCAATGGCGGTGGAGCTGGCCAAAACCGCGCTGTGGCTGCACACCTTCACCGTGGGCGCGCCTTTGAGTTTTCTGGACCACCACCTGAAAATTGGCGACAGCCTGCACGGCGAGCAGTTGCCGCAGGTGCAAAAGGGCCTGCAAAACCTGGGCGCGCTGCTGCTGCAAACCGAGTTTGACCGGCTCAAGCGTGCGGCCAGCAACATTGCCCAAGTGGCAGACTTGACCGATGTAGACATTGCCGAAGCGCAACTCTCCAAGCAACTCGCCACCGAAGCCCTGGCCCACCTGGCACCCATCCATGCCGTGCTGGATTTTTGGCGCGCCCTTCGCTGGCTGATCCCTGGCTGGCCGGTGAACAAGGTGAGCCAACTGGCGCAACTGCTCAAGCTGCCCAAGCTGGAGGCGGACCGCCAGTCGGCACTGGCGGCCGGGCTGCACCCTGAATACGCCGCGCTGCTCAAGCTGCTGGAGCCGGGCCAAAACCTGGTCAGCATTCTGGGTGCCGGGCGCATGGACGGCAAGGACGCCGCTACTGTGGCCGCCAACACGCTCATGGCACGCGCCCATGATTTGGCGGCGCGCGAAACCTTTTTCCACTGGTGGACGAGTTTTCCCACCGTTTTTGGCTCAGGCGCGGCGCAGGGTTTTGACGCGGTCATCGGCAACCCGCCTTGGGACCGCATCAAGCTGCAGGAGGTGGAATGGTTTGCCGAGCGCAGCCCCGCCATTGCGGCCCAGCCCCGCGCGGCGGACCGCAAAAAAATGATTGCCGCGTTGCAGGGCGTGAACATGACGCAAACCGGCACCAACACGCCGCCGGTGGTGGACTTGTGGGCCCAGTACAGCCTGGCCTGCGAGCGCACTGAGGCCAATGCCCGCGTGCTGGCAGGTGACAGAACAAAGGGCAAGCTGGGCAGTGGCGACTACCCGATGCTGGGCGGCGGCGATGTCAACCTCTACAGCCTGTTCATCGAGCGCGCCCAGGCCCTCATCAACCCGCAAGGCGTGGTGGCGCTCATCACGCCCAGCGGCATTGCAGCAGACAAAGGCGCGGCCGAGTTTTTCCGCTCTATCAGCAGCACCGGCAAGCTGCATGCGCTGTTTGACTTTGAGAACCGCAAGGTGTTTTTCCCCGACGTGGATTCACGCTTCAAATTCTGCGCACTGGTGTTTGGCAAGGTGCCACGGTTCACTGCGCCGGAATCGTCAGACTCATCGGCGCCCGTATCTTCGACGCAAGACGCAAAGCCGAAAGATGCGCAGCCACTGCAGGCACTGCCCAGCCGCTGCGCGTTTTACCTGCACAGCCTGGCCGAGCTAGACGAGCCGGGCCGCGTGCTGCGGCTGTCCAGTGCGGATTTCTCGCGCGTCAACCCCAACACTGGCGCAGCGCCGATATTTCGCACCCAGCGCGATGCCGACATCACCTTGCGGCTGTACGCCAATTACCCGGTGCTGGTGAAACACGGCCTGGTGAGTGAATCCCTCGGCCCGCAGCCGGACGTCACGGTGTGGCCGGTGAAGTATCAGCGCATGTTTGACATGACCAACGACTCGCACCTGTTTTTGAAGGCCGACGAGCTGGCAAAGCAGGGCTGGAAGCCCGCAGCGCTGAACCGTTGGGAGAAAGGCCAAGACGATGGCGCGCAGGGTCGCATTGAAGCCGTGCCGCTGTACGAGGGCAAGATGGTGCAGATGTTTGACCACCGGGCGGCGGACGTGGTGGTGAATGCAGCGAATCTGCACCGCGCGGCACAACAGGAGACGATTGCGGCGGGCGAGAAAGCCAGCCCCAAGCGGTACCCAATTCCTCAATTTTTTGTGGCCCGCGCAGACATCACCACAAATCCCTACGAATGGGCGATGGGCTACAAGGAAATCACAGCGCCCACCAATGTGCGCAGCATGATTGCAACTTTGCTGCCCGGCGTTGGCTTTGGGAACAAGGTGCCGTTGCTGATTCCGCAAGGCCAGTCGCCGCAAGTCGCGGCAAGAACGGCCAGTCTGCTTGCAGCCAATTTCAATTCTTTTGCGTTTGACTTTGTTTTACGCCAAAAGCTGCAAGGGCAAACGATCAACTTGTTTATCCTGGAACAACTCCCCGTCATCCCCCCAGACCGCTTCACCCAGCCCCTGCCAGCCGCTTTCGCCCAAGCCATGCGCAAAGCAAAGCTCATGAACGGCCACCACCCGCACCCCACGGTGGCAGACTTTGTGCTGCCGCAGGTGCTGGCGCTGACCTACACCGCGCATGACATGGCTCCGTTTGCGCGCGACATGGGCTATGTGGATGCGGCGGGCGAGGTGCTGCCACCCTTCGTGTGGAATGAGGAGGAACGCCGTGCGCGCATGGCGGCGCTGGATGCTGTTTTCTTTTGGCTCTATGGCCTGCAAAGCGATGACGCCGCGTACATGCTGGACACGTTCCCCATCGTGCGCGAGCAGGACCTCAAGGCGTTTGGCAGGTTCCGCACGCGCGATGACATTTTGGCGGCGCTGGCGCTCTGCAATGCGTGACAGGGCCTCAAAAAGCCAAAATATCCGGTGAAATAAGCCTATAGCCCCCGTCTATAATGCATAGTTAGCTACTTTTAATATAGCAAATGACAAATTCCAAGCCGCCCCCCGCCTTTCGACGCGCCGCGCCGCCTGCTGCCACCGGTGCAGCAAGCCCGCCCGCCAGCAAAGCCGCAGGCCGCGCACCTATTCCTGCCGGGCAGACCAACACCGCCGCGTTTGGGGCCAACGGCACGATGCGGCTGAACAAGCGCATGGCGGAGCTGGGTATGGCCTCGCGGCGCGAGGCGGATGAGTGGATTGGCAAGGGTTGGGTCAAGGTCAATGGCGCGGTGGCCGAGATGGGCATGCAGGTGGCACCCGACGTGCGCATTGAGATCGACAAGTTGGCCAAGGGCCAGCAGGCCAACCTGGTCACGGTGCTGATCAACAAGCCGCTGGGCCTGGTGAGCGGCCAGGCCGAGGACGGCCATGAGCCCGCCATTACCCTGGTGCAGCCGCAAAACCGCTGGGCGGATGACAACGCGCGCTTCTTTTTTCATGGCAGCCAGCTCAAGAGCCTGGTGCCTGCCGGGCGCCTGGACATTGATTCCACCGGCTTGCTGGTGTTGACGCAGGACGGCCGCGTGGCGCGCCAGTTGATCGGCGAAGACTCAGCAATGGAGAAGGAATACCTGGTGCGGGTGATCTACACCGGCGTGCTCAATGCGGCGGCGGCGACGTCTGCTGCAGCCACGTATGCGGCGCGGCCTCCGCCGCGACCATCGCGCCCCGCCCCGCCCACCCAGCTCAGCCGCATTGACGATGACGACCCGGTGAGCAGCGACGTGCAATCGGTCTTCCCGCTGGACAAGCTCAAGCTGCTGCGCCACGGCTTGAGCCTGGACGGCCAGGCCCTGAAGCATGCCAAGGTGGAATGGCAAAACCCGGAGCAACTGCGCTTTGTGCTCAGTGAAGGCAAAAAACGCCAGATCCGCCGCATGTGCGAGCAGGTCGGCCTGAAGGTGGTGGGTCTGAAGCGAGTGCGCATTGGCAATGTGATGCTGGGCAACCTGCCGCTGGGGCAGTGGCGGTATCTGGCACCGCATGAGCGGTTTTGAACGGATTTGGGTAGTTCTGGGTGCAAAACTCTTTTGCTATACTAAATATATCTAATTATGCAAGCGGGACAGGGGCTACAGGCCATTTTTATTGGAATTTCGACTACCACGGGGCACTCGCCAGCAATCCCTGGCTGCCCAGGTAGTAAATGTTCGCGCCGATCTGCACGCTGCGCTCAAACGCCAGTGACGACGCCTGATACCCCGCAAAATCGGTGGTGAAGGTTTGTCCGGTCAGCACGGGTTTGTCGGTCAAGGTCCGGTTGACGGCATCCACCTCAAACCGCGCCAGACTCTGGTAGCTGGGCCGGTAGAAATTGCCTTGATTGGGGGCGGCAATCAAGGTGTCATTCACCCGCACCGGCAGCGCCACGCGGGTGATGTTTCCCACGGCAAACAGGTTGATGCCGTGCCGTCCAAAATCGAGGCCGCTTGACGATCCCGCCTTGCCCAGCACGCGGGTCGCCAGCTCTTTGGGCGCGCCTAAGTTGGCGACATCAAACAATGACACCTTCACGCCCTGCCCGCGGCCATCTGCGGCAGCGTCTTTGCCCACGCCCAGCAGCAGGCCCGAACCCTCAGCGCCCACCGGCAGCAAGTAGTCGGAATAACCGTTGGTCTTGAGTTCACCAGCCACTTTGGGGTCCGCCGCGTCCGCCAGATCCACCACGTACAGCGGGTCGGTGCGCCTGAAGGTCACCACATACGCGCGGTCGCCCAAAAACCGCACGGCATACACCTGCTCGCCGACGAGGCCAATGGGCGCGGGGCGAGTGGCGTTGGGCAGGGTGGCGAGGGTTTTGAGTTTGGCCGCTGCCGTGTCTTCGCGCAGCACCGACAGAATGGCGGGCGACACTGGCGCATTTTTGACCGCCGCGCCGGGCTCGCCGAGCCAGCCCGTGCCGTTGGTGTAAGTCACTACGCGCAGATCGTTTTTGTGCTCGCTCAGGCGGTACGAGGTTTTGCTGGCGTCCCAGCCCAAGTGCCCTGGCACCTCGCCCGAACCCCGGTACGTGATGGCCATGGCGTTCACGGCAAATTTGTGGATGTCGGTGGTGGGCTGGGACGGGTAGAACAGGTTGTTGCCCTGCGCGACCACGTTGTAACGGCTGGTGGCCACGTACAGGTTTTTGGTGGACATGTAGATGGCATTGACGCCGCCCAACAGGCAACGGCTGCTGCGCTCCAGCGTGGGCGACGCCAAGTTGATGGCGGTGATAGTGGTGAGCTGCACGGCGCTGGACGCGTTGGCCGTCTGCAGCTGGCAATCGGTGTCGGCCATCAGCGGTTGCACGGCTGGCTGAGTGGCAACGAGCGCATTGCTGACCGTCACCGTGGGCAATATCTGGGCGCTGGTAAGGCGTGCCACCGCGTCCTTGCGCTGCACCGTGCTGGCAGCGGTGCTCGGGAACACGGTGTCAAACCGGGGGAACCAGCTGGTCACCACATACAGCGTGTTGTCAATGGCGCGGCTGTCAATCAGCTGGCCGTCAATGCGCAGGCTGGCAGTGTTGCCCAAGGGCTGGCCGGGTTTCGCGCTGACGAGGTTGATGACGGTTTGAGGGGGCGCCAGATTGCGCGGCGCGATGGTGAGTGACGTTGTCACTGCCAGCGGGGTGGCGTCCACCGGCCCGGCAAATTGCTGGTTTTGCCCGATCAGCGCCAACAGCTCGCCGCCGGAAGCCACATGCAGGCCGTCAAACCGGTCGGTGGCGGACAACGCCAGGCTGCCCGCAGCTTGCAGGCTGCCATCGGCCAGCCGCGTGTGCACAGCCAGCTTGCCCAGGCGCTGCTCGCCCGGCGCTGCAACCGTCATGCTGAAAAGCCGGTTGCCATCGGTCTTCAAAATATCGGATTCGTCCACACCGCCTTCCTGCAAGGTAGTGCTGGAAAACGAGGGCGCTGGCGAGTCGGCTGCCGATACGCCGGCGGGTGTGACGGACGACAGGGTGGTCGTCGCAACGCCCGGCGACACGACGCCCGTGAGCGTGACAGCGCCATCGCCATTGCCGGCCAGACCCTGGTCAATTTTCTGGTTGAGCCGGTTTTGCACATAGCCCAGCAGCGCGCCCGGCTGCGAGGCCTGAAGCACCACGGGCGAGGCAGTTTCCACCGGGTCGGGCGGGGCGACAGCGCTGCTGCCACCGCCGCCGCCGCAAGCCGCCAGTGCCAACACGGCGATCAACGCCGGGACGCCAGTTGTGTGTGAGGTGCAGAGCATAGCCAACTCCTTTTGAATGATATGTGAAAGACATGTGCAGTGTGGGATAATATCCCACAATACAAATTTTTAGTCAATTTCTTTTTTTGAAGCCTTCCGTTAGCATTCATTTTTTTCACCCATCCTGCGCGTGACCTCCCGCTCCACCCTCGTCCTGAACAGCACCCTGCACCTGCTGCGCCCGGCCGTGCGGCTGATGCTGCGCCATGGCGTGACCTACACCGCGTTTTCGCAGGCGCTCAAGCGCGTCTTCCTGCAAGGGGCGCAGGAGGAGCTGACAGCCAAGGGCATGCCGCAGACCGACAGCGCCATCAGCGTGCTGTCGGGCGTGCACCGGCGCGACGTGCGCAACCTGACCCGCCTGGCCGCGCCTGAAGACGTGCCCGAGAGCTTTGCCGGGCTGGCGTCGCAAGTGGTGGCGCGCTGGCTGAGCGATGACGACTATGTGGACGCCGATCTCGCGCCCCGAGCCATTGCCCGCTCGGGCGACGCGCCCAGCTTTGACGCGCTGGTGAATGCCGTGAGCCGGGACGTGCGCCCGCGCGCCGTGCTGGATGACCTGCAGCGCCTGGGGCTGGTGGAAGACAACGACGGCCAAGTCAGGCTGCTGACCCAGGGCTTTGTGCCCAAGCGCGGCTTTGCAGAAATGGCGGCCCAGCTGCAACTCAACGTTCAAGACCACCTGAGCGCGGCCTGTCAAAACCTGGACAGCGGCGGGGAGTTTCTGGAGCAGGCGGTGTTTGTGGATGAGATCACTGCGGAGTCAGCCTTGCACTTGCACAAGGCATCGGCCCAGGCCTGGAAAGTGGCTTTCCAGAGCGTGATGCGTCAGGCCCAGAAGCGCTTTGACGCGGACGCCAAGTCAGCCCCGCCCGGGCAGCGTACGCACCGTGCGCGCATGGGCATATATTATTTTTCAACCCAGGATAAGACCGGCCATGAACCTCCTGCTTAACCCATCGTCCACGCGTCTTTCCAGCCCGCAGTGGAGACGCTTTGCAAACTGGTTCTTCGCCGGGTTGCCGTTTGCCTTCGTGATGGCGTTCATGATGGCCCTCGCCACGGTCCTCACGGCCTGCGGGCCCGGCACGGGCGGCACGGGGATCGGCCCGATTTCTGGCACCTACGTGAGCGTGAATGCAAATACGGGCACGTCAGCCGTTCCCGGCGCGGCGCCGTCAACCATCGCAAGCAGCGGCTACGTGCTGGTGCTGGAACCGCTTGCCATCCGGCTGACGGGCGCTTGCCTGGCCTTCCAGTTTGACGGCGCCTGGGTCGAGGCCAACGGCGAAATCCGCGTCACAGGCAACTACCGGCAAGCCGCACCGGCCAGTGACTTGGCGGTTGCGCCAGCGCTGGCGGGCACGCTGGTTGCGCGGCTGCAAAGCACCGGCCTGGTGGTGACTTTGCAGGACGCGCGGGGCGCACTTGTAGTGAGTTTTGCCACTGGTGCAAAAGTGGCGGATGGTGCTGGCGTGGTGGCCCCACCGGGCTGCAAATCTCTGCCCGCCGTTTTAACGCCGTGAGGCGGGCAAGGCTGTCAACATGGCAGAAAGCGTGGGAGTTTGATAGTTACTATTTAAGTAGCTATTATTTAAATAGCTTTTGATGAACTGTGGACAAGGGCTATAGCCTTATTTTACAAAAATTGCCCTAGTACCCAGACACCCAAGTATCGGAACATGAAAGCATGCTTTCACCCCCCCCCATGCCGGCGTTGCAAAGCCTCGCCATAGCCACAGCGATGTCTGCGTTTTGCGCCTAGGCCTGGGCGCGAAATCACCACTTTCATTTTGCTCCTCTACTTGGGTGTCTGGGTACTAGCCCCGTCTTATATATATAGTTAGCTATATTTATAGAAGTAACGTCGTTTTGCCCCCGCTTGGGTTGAATTTGCCAATCCGCGCGCGGCCAGCTCTACGTGCCTACCCGCTTGAAGCCTTTCATCGGCACAATGCAGATTCTGACGCTCGTCCCCCTGCGGATTCACCCCCATGACCCAGCCCAAACCCACAAAGAATCCGCTCAACCACCTGCGTGCCTCGGACGCCCGCGCGGTTGCCCAATTGGCCACGCAGGCGACCACGGGCGTTGTCAACATTGCCGAGGGCGTGCACCAGTCGGTGTGGCGGACGCTGGGGGCCAGCGACGGCAAGGCACCGGGGCAGGCGGGCGGCCTCACGGGGCTGGTCTACCAAAGTGTGCGCGGTGTAACGCAGCTTGTTGGGAAGGGCCTGGACGCCCTGCTGGCGCGGCTGCAACCCGTGTTTGACGCCGCTGACCGCGCCGCGCCCGAGACGCCCCGGCGCGAGGCCGTACTGGCTGCGATCAACGGCGTGTTGGGGGACCGGCTGGCCGAGAGCCACAGCCCGCTGGCCACGGTGATGACGTTGCGCCTGGGCGGTGCCGCACTTGACTGGCAGGCCCTGCCGCCCGATTTGAAAGTGACCGGCAAAGTGCTGGTGCTGATCCACGGCCTGTGCATGAATGACTTGCAATGGCAGACACATCAGAAGGCGTCGAATTCAGCGCAGCAACCGGATGGAAAAGGTGATGTCGATGGTCAAGCTGTTCGCTACGCCGCTGACCGTCCTGGTGACCATGGCGCTGCACTGGCAGTCGCCTTGGGCTACACACCGGTATATGTGCGCTACAACACCGGCTTGCACACATCGCAAAACGGCGCTGAGTTTTCAAACTTGCTTGAGAAGCTGGTGACCCACTGGCCGATACCGGTTGAAGACCTCAGCGTGGTGGCCCACAGCATGGGCGGCCTGGTGACGCGCAGCGCGGTGCATCAGGCGACACATCAAGAATCAGCTCCTCCTGATAAATCCGGCGAGTCTGGCGAATCTACCAAGGCGGTGCTGCGCTGGCCCTCGTTTTTAAAAAACATCGTGTTTCTGGGCACACCGCACCACGGTGCGCCACTGGAGCGGGCCGGCAACTGGGTGGACGTGTTGCTGGGCAGCACGCGTTACAGCAAACCATTTGCCAGGCTGGCCCAACTGCGCAGCGCGGGCATCACCGACCTGCGCTACGGGCATGTCCTGGATGCAGACTGGCATGGCCATGACCGCTTCCGCAGGAAGCCCGACAGCCGCACGCACGTCCCGCTGCCGCAAGGCGTGGCCTGCTTCACCGTTGCTGCAACTACCGCTGCAAAGGAAACCAA
>JAYVNK010000110.1:0-6017 GCA_043758475.1 Comamonadaceae bacterium
AACCTTGCAGCCCTGCGGGCTGTCTGGCGGTTTGACCACAGGCTCACGGCTTCGCCGCGCCTGTACCCCTTTCTTGATTGAAAAATTCCCCGGAACACCAAAACCAAAACCGACTACGATTCGTGCGCATTCCCGTGCGCACTCGCCCGGCTGGGTATCCACTTATCTTTCGGGAAATGCTGTTCAGACAAACCGAGCCACTTCTAGCCACGGCCGTTTTCTTTGGATGAGCTGGTAAATCACATTACCTATTTGCAAGGTGCACGGCCCAAAGGGGCCGTGCTGGAACAAATTCCTGCTGGTGATTTCACTAAGAACTTCAAGTCCATACTTGATAAGCTGGCAATTCTTCGGCGCGATCCTCGCATTCATTTTCTGATGACCAATTGGGATGCCAATGCCCCTACGCTTCCGGAATTGCTCGGCCAGTTCGTTGGCGCGATGTCGGCCGCTGCCGATGAATTGAAAGACATCCGCATATTGGATATATCGGGACTGCCGAATGAGGTGGCGGGGCCCTTGGCTGCGATGCTTGCCAGGCTACTTTTTCAATACAAACTTTATCAATCCGAAGATGAGAGGGCGAAGGACCCTGTCCTATTGGTATGCGAAGAGGCGCATCGCTATGTGCCTGACCGTGGTGAGGCGGAATATGCTGCTGCGCAAATGGCAATTCGCCGTATCGCACGGGAAGGTCGAAAGTATGGCTTGGGTTTAATGCTGGTCAGCCAGCGGCCTGCAGACATTGAGAGCACGGTCATTTCTCAATGTGGGACCTGGCTCGTACTTCGACTGACGAATCAAGCCGATCAACAGCACGTATCACGCTTTCTCCCCGACGGGCTGTCGGGGATGACCAAAGCCCTTCCAAATCTTGCTCAGCAGGAGGCCATATTCGTGGGTGAGGGAGCTGCGTTACCGGCACGAGTAAGGATTAGAAATCTTGCCAACGAACAGCTACCGCGTTCGCAAAGTGCAAAATTCACTGAGGGCTGGGCCGGTCCTCGGTTAAATCCCGCCGAACTTCAGCAGGTTGCAAATCGTATGGTCGGATGGCCAAGCATGCTGACCTGTTAAATGCCGGTTTGCGTCATTAAACCTCGCTGCTTAACGCCATTTCAAGAGTTCGTTCTTGCACGCAACAATGGATTCAGACACGCTTTAAGCGGCCTGATGTCTGTGGGTCGAATCCACTTTTGAGCAAAAACAACGAATGAGCGGTTGTACCCTGACTTGTACTCAGACTTCGCAGAAAACATCAGAACCGTGAATGACGCGCGCAGATCAATGTTAAGTCGGCTTGGCGTTGCCTACTAATCTTTAAAACACATTAATTCGCCGAAGTTAGTAGTCAATTAAGGCTATGGCCCCTGTGTGTAATGCATATTAAGCTATCAAATAAATATCAAAATCTCCATTCGTCGCTCCAGTCAACCCCCCTGCACTGCCAGACAATGTGTCACCCGTTGCAGGTAAAGGTACGATACCCGCAACGTTCCCAATATCAATCAGCAGTCTGTCACACCACACCCCAGTATGGAGGAAACGCCGCCCAGCATCGTGGACGATGCGCCGCCCAGCATTGCCCAGGCGCGCGCGCCTGATGGGCTGCGTGCCCAGGTGCTCGGCCACTGGACTGCGGCCCGGCTGGCCGAGCCTGACGCGTGGGCGCGTGTCACCGCCGGGCTGACCGCAGCCGGCCCGGCTCCGGCGGGGTCACCGGGTGCCACCGTGTGGGACCTGCGCGATGTGCAGCGCCTGGACCACACGGGCGCGCAACTGCTGTGGAACACCTGGGGGCGTCAGTGGCCCCAGACGTTGCATGCCCTGCCCGCCCAGCGCGCCATGCTGGAGCGCGTCGCGCGCTACACCGTCAACACCGCTGCGCCTGCGCGGCAAACCTTTGTGCAACGGGTGTGGAACAGGTTGGTCAAGCGGTTTTTAAATCTGGGCAATCTGGTGCTGCACGCGCTGGACCACACCCGCGACCTGATTCGCCTGGTCGGCCAGTTGCTGCTGGACTTGATGCGCCTGGCGCGCAAGCCGGGCGATGGCCCGTGGCGCGACCTGTCTGGCCATCTGTACAGCATTGGGGCCACGGCGCTGCCCATCACCGCGCTGGTGGGGTTCTTGATTGGCGTGGTGCTGGCCTACTTGGTGTCGCAGCAGTTGCGGCAGTTTGGGGCTGATGCCTTCATTGTTGATTTGCTGGGCATCTCACTGATCCGCGAGCTGGGGCCGGTGCTTGCGGCGATTTTGATTGCCGGGCGTTCTGGCTCGGCCATCACCGCGCAGATTGGCGTGATGCGGGTCACTGAAGAGCTGGACGCGATGCAGGTCATGGGCATCCGCCAGGGTTACCGGCTGGTGATGCCGCGCGCCATGGCCATGGCGATTGCCATGCCGCTGATCACGGTGTGGACCACCGTGGCGGCGCTCTTGGGCGGCATGCTGGCGGCGGATTTGGTGATTGGCATCACGCCGGCGTTTTTTGCCACCGCGTTGCCCAAGGCGGTGCAGGTGTCCAACCTGGGGCTGGCGATGGGCAAGTCGGTGGTGTTTGGCCTGCTGATTGCCATCATCGGCTGCCACTACGGCCTGCGCGTCAAGCCCAACACCGAAAGCCTGGGCCAGGGCACCACGGCGTCGGTGGTGACGTCCATCACGCTGGTGATTCTGGTGGACGCGCTGTTTGCCGTGGTGTTCAAGGATGTGGGGATATGAGCGCAAAGGTGAGCGAGCAGGCGAACGGGCCGGTGGTGGACATCCAGGGCCTGTGGTCAATCTTCCGCACTGCGGGCAAAGAGGCAGTGATTCACAAAGACCTGAGCCTGCGCATTGAGGCCGGTGAGATGCTGTCCATCGTCGGCGGCTCTGGAAGTGGCAAGACGGTGCTGCTGCGCAAGATTCTGGGGCTGGAGCTGCCTTCACGCGGGCATGTCACCGTGCTGGGCAACGCGGCCCACGAACAGGGCGACAAAGGCGCGGCCAGCCGGGTGGGCATGCTGTTCCAGCACGGCGCACTGTTCTCGGCCTTCAGCGTGCTGGAGAACATTGCGTTCCCGCTGCGCGAGCTTAAATTTTTGCCCGCAGCGCTGGCGCGCGACGCCGCGCTGGTCAAGCTGCAAATGGTTGGGCTGGAGGCCTCGCAGGCCGACAAAATGCCGTCGGACTTGTCGGGCGGAATGGTCAAGCGCGTGGCGCTGGCGCGTGCCCTGGTCATGGACCCGCCGCTGTTGCTGCTGGACGAGCCCACCGCCGGGCTGGACCCCGACAGCGCCGATGCCTTCTGTGCGCTGCTGCGCTCATTGCACCGCGAGCTGGGCCTGACGGTGGTGATGGTCACGCATGATTTGGACACGCTGTTTGAGCTGTCCACCCGCATTGCCGTGCTGGCCGACAAGCAGGTGATCGTGAGCGGCCCGCCCAAAGACGTGATCGCTTTCCCGCACCCGTTCATCCACGACTTTTTTCTGGGAGAACGCGGCCAGCGTGCTATGGAATTGCTGCGCGAGTATCCTTTCGCGGTATAAAACAGGAAGAGCGAAAAGAAGCGAAAAATTTTATGGAAAACAAATCCCATGCTTTTGCCGCCGGCGCCTTTGTGCTGGTGGTGTCCGCCGTGCTGGTGGCATTGGCCATCTGGCTCACGCGCGACACCGTGATGCACCGCGACTACGAGTTGTCCAGCCGCGAGGCCGTCACCGGCCTGCAGCCGCAGGCGGGCGTGCGCTTTAAGGGCGTGGCGGTGGGCAAGGTCACCAGGATCGGATTTGACCCAGCCATGCCCGGCAACGTGTTGATCCGCATCTCCACCGACGAGAGCGCGCCCATCACCCGCTCGACCTTTGCCACGCTGGGTTTCCAGGGCGTGACGGGCCTGGCCTTCATCCAGCTTGATGACACTGGCGAATCCAAAAACGCGCTGGTTTCGCCCGACGACGCGCTGGCGCGCATTCCCATGCGGCCCGGCCTGCTGTCAAAGCTGTCCGACCAGGGCGTCAACATCCTGGCGCAGGTGGAGGAAACCAGCCGCCGGCTCAATCTGCTGCTGACGCCTGAAAACCAGAAGCTGCTGTTCAGCTCAATCCAGGGCATGGGGCAGGCGGCGCAGGGCATCGGCCAGGCGGCATCCAGCATCCAGCAGTTTTCGCTCAATGCCGACAAAATTCTGGACGCGCAGTTTGGCCCGCAAAAGATGAACCTGCCCAAGCTGGTGCAGGAGATGAATGTGACCCTCAAGGCGATGCAGGCCACGTCTGACAGCGTGGGCTCAAGCGCCGACGAGGCCAAAGCGTCGGCGCGGGAATTCAAGCAGGTCTCGCAAACCCTGAGCAAGCCCGGCGGCACGCTGGAAAAGCTGGCCGAAGGCGTTGACGCACTGGCAAGCACCGGTCAGACGCTGGGAGCCACCACCTTGCCGCGCTTGAACCGCACGTCAGAAGAGGCCACGCGCACGGTGCGCCAGGTGGGCCGCGTGGTGGGTGCCGTGAACGACAACCCGCAGTCGCTGATTTTTGGCAATGGCGCGCAGTCCCCCGGCCCGGGCGAGGTTGGGTTTGCAGCGCCAGGAAGCAAGCCGTGAGCCATCAAAGCATTGCCACAGCCCAACCAGGCGAGACTCTGCCTGCCACGACATTTATGATCAAGACTATTAAAAACGTAGCTACTTATGCACTGTGGACTAGGGCTAGAGGCCTTTTTTATCCCCTAAAACAGCATTTTGTGGCCTTTTTGGTCCGCTTTGCCGCTTTTACCGCGTTAGCGCTGTCCGCCGCGCTTGCAGGCTGCTCCGCCCTGCCCGACAAGCCGGTTCGGCCCACCGTCTACGACTTTGGCCCCGGCACCGTGGCGGCGCAGCCTGCCAACCGCCTGGCCCCCCTGCCTGCGCTGGCGCTGGACGAAGTGCAGAGCAGCGCCGCGCTGGACAGCACCGCCGTGCTCTACCGGCTGGCCTATGCCGACCCACAGGCGCTCAGGCCCTATGCGCAGGCCCGCTGGAGCATGACCCCCGCGCAACTGCTGCGCCAGCGCCTGCGCGAGCACCTGGGCCTGCGCCGCGCCGTGCTGAATGCGGGGGAGGGCAGCGCGCCTGGCGGGCCTGTGGCGGCTGTCGCGACGGCTTTACCGGGCACGGGCGCCGCCGGCGCCGCCATCACCGCCATCACAGTATCAGCAGCAACGCCTGCGCTGCTGCGCGTCGAGCTGGAAGAGTTCAGCCAGCTGTTTGAATCACCCACCGCCAGCACCGGCCTGCTGCGCCTGCGTGTCACGGCCTTGCAACCCTCGGCCCAAGGCGAAAGGCTGCTGGGCCAGCGCAGCTTCATCGTGCAGCGCCCGGCCCCCAGTGCCGACGCAGCCGGTGGCGTGCGCGCGCTCACCGCCGCCACCGACGCCGTGGTGGAAGAGGTGGACCAGTGGTTGCAGCAGTTGCAGTAGCGATTCGCTATTCGCCATTCGTGACCTTCAGCCGCATGCCACTTGCCCGCCCGCCATGCCGCTGCCCATAGAAACCCAACTGCAACAGGCTGGCCTGGAGCTTGTAGGCTACTGCAACGGCCTGTCCCTCCACGCGCCCCAGTGGCGGCACGACGCGGTGCTGCTGGAAGACCTGAGTGACGCCGAGGCCGATGCGCTGGGCGCGCTGATGCCGCTGGTGCGCGCACAGCCCGGCCAGGTGATGATCCGCGAAGGCGATGTGGGTGACTGGATGCTGCTGATTTTGAGCGGCACGGTGGACATCACCAAAAGCTCAGAGCAAGGCGAGGTATCGCGCCTGGCCGTCGTCAAGCAAGGCGCTGCAGTGGGAGAAATGTCCATGCTCGACGCCGCCCCGCGCTACGCGTCCTGCACCGCCATCGAAGAAGTGCAGGCCGGCGTGCTGACCCGCCAGACCATCGGGCATCTGATTCAAGAGCACCCCGCAGTGGGCGCCAAGCTGCTGGTCAAGCTGACGCAACTGCTGGCGCAGCGGTTGCGCAATACGAGCAACCAGCTGGTCAGGTTGCTTCAACAAA
>JAYVNK010000111.1:0-5999 GCA_043758475.1 Comamonadaceae bacterium
TTACTGGCACAGCCGCCACTTCCATCAACACCTCGCTGGCCACGCTGCCCGCCGCGGCGCATGCTCGAACTGCCGAGGTCAGTCGCAACACCAACGAAACCCGTATCACCGTGCGCGTCAATCTGGACGGCACAGGCCGGTCGTCGTTATCAACTGGCATCGGGTTTTTTGACCATATGCTCGACCAGATTGCCCGCCACGGCCTGATCGACCTAGACATTCAGTGCGAAGGCGATCTGCATATTGACGGCCACCACACGGTGGAAGACGTGGGTATTACCCTGGGCCAGGCGGTGGCCCAGGCGGTGGGCGATAAAAAAGGCATTCGCCGCTACGGCCATGCCTATGTACCGCTGGACGAGGCGTTGAGCCGCGTTGTGATTGACTTCTCGGGCCGGCCCGGCCTGGTGATGAACGTGCCTTTCAAGAGCGGCATGATCGGCACGTTTGACAGTCAACTGGCGCACGAGTTTTTCCAGGGTTTCGTCAACCATGCATTTGTTACGCTGCACATTGACAACCTGAAGGGCGAAAACGCACACCACCAGTGCGAGACGGTGTTCAAGGCCTTCGCCCGTGCGCTGCGCATGGCGTTGGAACTCGATCCGCGCTCGCTGGGCACCATTGCGTCCACCAAAGGGTCACTGTAAAAACACCAATTTTGGCCTCCAGACGCTTTAATTGTCGAATTTTACTGAAAAAAAGGCTTGTGGCCCTTGTTCCATATGAATAGTTAGCTATATTTATGATAGTAAACGGCTCTTCTGGAAAAACCGTAGCTGTCGTGGACTACGGCATGGGCAACCTGTTTTCCATGTCGCAGGCGGTGCGCCGGGCGGCCGAGGGCACGGCTTACCGCGTCGTCATCACCGCCAACCCGGACGAGGTGCGCGCCGCTGAGCGAGTCGTGCTGCCTGGCCAGGGTGCCATGCCCGATTGCATGCGCGAGCTGCGCGATTCGGGCTTGCAGGAATCGGTGCTGGAAGCGGCGGCCAGCAAACCGCTGTTTGGCGTGTGCGTTGGCATGCAAATGCTGCTGGACCACAGCCATGAAGGCCGCAAGGATGAACCCGGCATCGGCACGCCCGGCTTGGGCCTGATTCACGGTGAAGTGGTCAAATTTGATTTGGCCGGGCAACGGCAGCCCGACGGCAGCCGCTACAAGGTGCCGCAAATGGGCTGGAATCAAGTTTACCAGGCCAACCACGGGGCACTACCCCACCTGGGCTTGGGCAACCGGGCGCGACCGCACCCCGTGTGGGGCGACGTGCCCGACGGCAGCTATTTCTATTTCGTGCACAGTTTCTACGCCCAACCGTCTGATGCGCGCCACAGCGTGGGTGAGGCGGACTATGGCAGCCGCTTTACAGCCGCCATTGCACGCGATAACATTTTCGCTACCCAATTCCACCCCGAAAAAAGCGCCGCCCACGGTTTGTCTCTCTACCGAAACTTCCTTCACTGGAATCCTTGAAGCCCTCACCTGTGAATCCCTGGCGCGCGCCGTGACCCCTCTGGCGTCCTGTCTTTTTGCCTTCCCACCTCTCCCTCCCCAACCTGAAGCATCATGCTTTTAATTCCCGCTATTGATTTAAAAGACGGCCAGTGTGTGCGCCTCAAACAGGGCGACATGGATCAATCCACTACCTTTGGCGAAGACCCAGCCCTGATGGCGCGAACCTGGGTAGACAAAGGCGCCAGGCGGCTGCACCTGGTCGATCTGAACGGTGCTTTTGCAGGCCACCCGAAAAACGAGATGGCCATCCGCAAGATTCTTAAATCAGTCGGCAGCGAAGTAGATGTGCAGCTGGGCGGCGGCATCCGCGACCTGGACACGATTGAGCGCTACCTGGACGCCGGCTTGCGTTACGTCATCATTGGCACCGCAGCCGTCAAAAACCCCGGCTTCCTGCAAGACGCCTGCACCGCATTTGGCGGCCACATCATCGTCGGCCTGGACGCGCGTGACGGCAAAGTGGCCACCGACGGCTGGAGCAAACTCACGCGGCACGACGTGATCGACCTGGCCAAAAAGTTTGAAGACTATGGCGTGGAATCCATCATCTATACCGACATTGGGCGCGACGGCATGCTCTCAGGCATCAACGTTGAAGCCACCGTCAAACTCGCGCAGGCCCTGACCATTCCCGTCATCGCTTCTGGCGGCCTGAGCAACATGGCCGACATTGAGGCGCTGTGCGATGTTGAAAGCGAAGGCGTGGAAGGCGTGATCTGTGGCCGCGCCATTTACACGGGTGACCTTGATTTTGCTGCGGCGCAGGCGCGGGCGGATGAGTTGAATGGCTGAAGATGTCCGTTGGAGCCAGCGTCTGCAAAGTTACCAGCGTGCCCTGGCCAATCTGACCTCGGCAGTCAAGTTGCGCCAGAGTCGCGCGTTGAGCGAGCTTGAGCAGCAAGGCTTGATTCAAGCGTTCGAGTTCACCCACGAACTGGCGTGGAACGTCATGAAAGATTACCTGCAAAGTTTGGGGCAGTCCAACGTCATCGCGTCACGAGACTCAACGCGGGCTGCTTTCAAGGCCGGTCTGATTCTTTCAGGCGAGATCTGGATGGACATGATTGAGAGCCGCAATCTGTCGGTACACACATACAACCGCAGCACAGCAGACCTTCTGGCGTTGAAGATTTCAGACAGTTATCTCGCGTGCTTCGCAGCATTTGAAGCTGTGATGCAGGGAATTGCGCCTGATGCCAAGGGTTGAGTTGCCCTCCATGTTGCCCAGCTATCTGCAAACCGGGACGGGGCCGCCGTATTTCCCCAGCCCGGTAGGCGAATTTGGGCTGTCAGAGCGAGCGCTGCAATTGTTACGTGAC
This sequence comes from Comamonadaceae bacterium, assembly GCA_043758475.1. Classification (GTDB taxonomy): domain Bacteria; phylum Pseudomonadota; class Gammaproteobacteria; order Burkholderiales; family Burkholderiaceae_C; genus JANYCG01. Next base: position 2,836 of record JAYVNK010000111.1, read on the forward strand.
CTGTTTTCAACGGTGCCCGCGCTGCGCCGCGCTGTGGTGTATGGCTCGCGTGCCAAAGGGAATTTTCGGCCCGGATCTGATATCGACATCGCCCTGGATGCGCCTGACTTGAAGTTTCATGACTACCAGCGGCTTTGTACGGCAGTTGACGATCTCAATCTGCCTTGGAACGTGGACCTGTCATTGATGACCCACATTGACAGCCCTGACTTGCTTGACCACATTTCCCGTGTTGGCAAACCCCTATGGACAAGAACGGATATGGCGCTAGACGACGGGTTGGCAGGTTGACGGGTTGACTGAGTAGACATGGCCCCCACGGTCGCCCACTGCGTGTGGCTTCCTGCCCCCCCGAGGGGCCGGGCCTTGCTTGGGGCGGCCCGGGGCTGCGGCGTTGCCTCAATCCCTCACCGAATCATCAACACCTTCACGTTAGCTGCATCCGGGATATCCGCCCAGGCTGAATCAGCGGTTACCGCTGTGCCTTTCATCAACTGCGCCAGGGCAAGGCAAGCACGGTCACCGAGCGACAGCCCGGCCTGCCGAGTGGTCACGCGCAGGCTGGCGCAAGCCAAAGCCTGTTCCAGATCAAAGTCAATTGTCTGAACGTCCAACTCTTTTAAAGTGCGCGCGAGGTGAACTGGTGCCAAACCCTTGTCAACTAGACGTGTGCCCACCTCAACGATGTTCACGCTGCTGGCGACGCACTCGTTTTCCACGATCAAATCGTCCACAACGTCGCCACCGCGCTCACCCTGCATCAATGCGAGCAATGCTGATGCATCCATCACATACAACATGGCATGCCCCCGGCGTTATTCTTTGGCCTCGCGAGCGGCTTCCAGCCGGCGATCAGCGATGAGCTCTTCAGACAGGCTGACGTTGGGATCAACCCCGAGTTCCTTGAATAAATTATCGAAAAAAGTGCGCCGCTGTGCGCTACGCTGCGAGGCCGAGGTTAAAACCAGGCTACCGTCTTTGATCTCAACGTGGATCGGCGATTTGGCCTTAAACCCCAATTTCTCGCGCAGTTCAGCCGGTATCAAAAGACGCCCGTTGTCTGACATTGCCAGAGAAGTCATAAAGTACCTCCGATATGGACATAATTGAATATTATGTCATAATAATGAAAATTGTCAATCAATGCCATAAAGTCAAATCATGCTAACCAAACGGATCATCCCCTGCCTGGACGTCACCGGTGGGCGCGTCGTCAAAGGCGTCAATTTTGTCGAGTTGCGCGATGCGGGCGACCCGGTGGAGATTGCCGCGCGGTACAACGAGCAGGGCGCTGATGAGCTGACGTTTCTGGATATCACCGCCACCAGCGACAACCGCGGGCTAATCCTGCACATGATCGAAGCCGTGGCATCCCAAGTGTTCATTCCGCTGACCGTGGGCGGGGGCGTGCGCACGGTGGACGATGTGCGTCGCCTGCTGAATGCCGGGGCCGACAAAACCAGCTTCAACTCGGCCGCCATTGCCAATCCGCAGGTGATTGAAGACGCGTCCGCCAAATACGGCGCACAGTGCATTGTGGTGGCGATTGATGCCAAGCGGCGGTCTGAAAGCGATGCAAAACGCGTGAATATCGATGGGCGCGAAGCAGGCCCTGGCTGGGATGTTTTCAGCCATGGCGGCCGCAAAAACACGGGCCTGGATGCAGTGCAGTGGGCGATAGAGATGACGCAGCGCGGCGCAGGCGAAATATTGCTGACGAGCATGGACCGCGATGGCACCAAATCTGGCTTTGACCTGGAACTAACGCGGGCCGTGAGTGATGCGGTCAGTGTTCCGGTGATCGCCTCGGGCGGTGTGGGCACGCTGGACGACTTGGTCAATGGCATCAAAATGGGCGGGGCCGACGCCGTGCTGGCGGCCAGCATTTTTCACTACGGAGAATTCACCGTCGGCCAGGCCAAAGCGCGCATGGCCGAATGCGGCATTCCGGTGCGCCTATGAGCAATGGTCGCGCAGAGGCTGAACCTGATCGGTAACAATCGGACGATGAACTGGCTAGACAACGTTAAATGGGACGCCCAAGGACTGATTCCCGTCATCGCACAGGAAGTGGGCAGCAACGATGTGCTGATGTTTGCCTGGATGAACCGCGAGGCCCTGCAGCAAACTGCCAAGCTGGGCCGTGCGGTCTATTACAGCCGCTCGCGCAGCCGTCTTTGGCCCAAAGGCGAAGAGTCTGGCCATGTGCAGACGGTGCATGAGATTCGCATGGACTGTGACAACGATGTGTTGCTGCTCAAGGTCACGCAATTGGGGCACGGGCCGGCGGTGCCAGCCGACGGCACCCCCGTGCAGTCCATCGCCTGCCACACGGGCCGTCATAGCTGCTTTTTCAGCCTGTTGGTGGACGGCGAGTGGCAAATTGTCGATCCGGTCTTGAAAGATCCCAAAGACATCTACAACTAGAGCCACGTTCAAGCATTGCACAACAGTCTTCTTCAAGAACCCATGCCCCGAAACCCAAGTCCAGCCCCAGATCCGATGTCCTTAGAGGGCGTACTGGCCCGCTTGGCCGAAGTGATTGAGAGCCGCCTGCCCAAAAATGGCGGTGATGCCGATGCCAGCTACGTGGCCCGCCTGCTCCAAAAAGGGCCAGACGCCTTCCTGAAAAAAATTGGGGAAGAAGCGACCGAGGTCGTGATGGCCGCAAAAGATGCTGATGTGGGCGGTGACACAAAGAAGCTGGTCGGCGAGGTTGCGGATTTATGGTTTCATTGCATGATTGCACTGGCCCACTACGGACTCAAACCCGCTGACGTGACGGACGAGCTGGCCAGCCGCGCAGGCACCAGCGGCATTGAAGAAAAAGCCTTGCGCAAAGCCTTTTTGCGTGACGCCGATGAAAGCGCGGGTGACCCAGCCGACGGCACTTTGCGCAGCAACAATTGACAACTGGAGATGCAACATGAATGATGTGATTGACGTACGTGCGATTGATTTCGAGAAAGCCCAGCAGCTCAAAACGGTGGGCTGGGTCAGCTACCTGCTGCATCTGGTCGTGGCGGTTGGTGCCATCATTCCCGGTGCTCAAGCCGGTGCGGTGCTGCTGCTCATCGCCTTGGTGATTGATCTCGTGAAAAAGGACGACGCGCAGGGCACGTGGCAGGCCAGCCATTTCTCGTGGCGCATCCGCTCGGTCATCT
>JAYVNK010000112.1:0-5993 GCA_043758475.1 Comamonadaceae bacterium
ACGCGCTGACCTGGATTTCTCAGGCTATGTGCTCGACAAGGTGCATCTTCACGAGTGCCACTACAACTGGAAAACCTTCATCGAGGTCTACCTGGAGGACTACCACGTGGGACCGTTCCACCCTGGCCTTGGCAGCATGGTGAGCTGCGAAGACCTGCGCTGGGAGTTCAAGGAACACTACTCGGTGCAGACCGTGGGCGTGGCCAACCGGCTGGGCCGCGCCGATGCCACCGGCGGCTCCCCGGTGTACGAACGCTGGCAAAACGCGCTGCTGAAATACCGCAGCGGCGTGCCGCCCAAATATGGTGCGATCTGGCTTACCTGCTACCCCGGCGTGATGGTGGAGTGGTACCCGCACGTGCTCACGGTCTCAACCCTGCACCCCCTGGGACCGCAGAAAACCATGAACATGGTCGAGTTTTACTACTCGGAAGAGATCGCCGCTTTTGAGCGCGAATTTGTCGAAGCGCAGCAGGCCGCCTACATGGAAACCTGCGTTGAAGACGACGAGATCGCCCTGCGCATGGACGCTGGCCGCAAGGCGCTGATGCAGCGTGGCGACAACGAGTTTGGCCCCTACCAAAGCCCGATGGAAGACGGCATGCAGCATTTTCATGAATGGTACCGGCGGCAGATGACATCTTGATAGCGACCAGTAGGATTAATGTTAATTTTGGTTCTTCATCGATTCCACTGTGAATTTTCATTCACTCCAGCAGAATCCAGTTTTACAAATTGATTGATCGGGCGTTCCTTTAAGCCTCCCCCCGCGCCTCACGTCCCATCAGTACCGAGACAGCCTGCACAGGGCTCATCTGGCCATCCAGCAGCGCCACAACGGCGGCAGAAATCGGCATCTCCACGCCCAGACTCTGCGCCCGCTGCACCACGGCGCGCGCGCAGTAAACGCCTTCAGCCACATGCCCCAGCGAAGCGACCGCTTGCTGCAAGGTTTGGCCTTGCGCCAGCAGCAGGCCAATCTTGCGGTTGCGGCTTAAATCGCCGGTGGCGGTGAGCACCAGGTCGCCCAGGCCGCTCAGGCCCATGAAGGTTTCTGCCCTTGCGCCCAGCGCCAGCCCCAGGCGCGTCATCTCGGCCAGGCCGCGCGTGATGAGGGCGGCACGCGCGTTCAGGCCCAGCTTCAGACCGTCGCACAGGCCGGTGGCGATGGCCAGCACGTTTTTGACGGCACCGCCGACTTCCACGCCGATGATGTCGTCATTGGCGTAGACGCGCAGGGTCGGGCTGTGGAAGGCTTCGACCAGCGCATCGCGCACAGGCGCGTGCGCGCTGCTGGCGACCAACGCGGTCGGCTGGCCGCGCGCCACTTCCATGGCGAAACTGGGGCCGCTGAGCACGCCTGCTATTAAGTCGGGAGCTGCTTGCGCCTGTATTTCGTGGGCCAGGAGGCCAAACAACTCGCAGTTTTCGTTGGAACCTGTAACCGGATCAACGCCAAACCCGGCCACCTCACCGCCGACGGCGGCTGCCTGCTGCGCAGGCTCGAACCCCTTGCACAGCCACGCCACCGGCAGCTTGCAATCACGAATGTGATGCAGCACCCCGCGAAGGCCCGCCATCGGTGTAGCGACGATGACCAGGTTGGCATCGAGCACCAAGGCAGGCAAATCGTGGTCTGGGTCAGACCGAACCCGCAGCGACGGCGCCAGGGCGATGCCCGGCAAATATCGGGCATTCTCACGAGGGCTGGTCAGAGCGCTTTCATGCAAGCTTACTTTGATGCTCCCCGAGACGCTCACAGACGGGATTTGCATCGCCTTGGCCTGCCCCGGGTCGCGTGCCCAAAGGGTCACAAGGTGGGTCGGCACCGCGCGGGACGCCGCAACCGCCAGCGCGGTGCCCCAGGCCCCTGCACCCAGTACTATTATTTTCATAGCTACTTATGCACTGTGGACTGGGGCTAGAGCCCTATTTGACTACTTTTTTACCGCTTTTCGACTGCTTTTTGGCTACTGAATGACGACGCGGGGTGCCTCAGCGGCCGCAGCGGCGGCTTGGGCCTGCTGCTGCTCGTACATGGCCTGGAAGTTGATCTCCGAAAGGTGCACGGGCGGGAAACCGGCGCGCTGGATCAGGTCGGCCACGTTGCCGCGCAGGTAGGGGTAGACGATTTGCGGGCAGGCAATGCCCATGACCTGGTTCATCTGCTCCTGCGCGAGGTTGCGAATCTCAAAAATGCCGGCCTGCTTGACCTCAACCAGGAACACGGTTTTGTCCTTGATCTTGGTCTGCACCGTGGCGGTGACCGAGACTTCAAAAATGCCATCGGCCACCGGCTCTGCATTCACGCCAAGCTGGATGTCTACCGTAGGCTGCTCCTGCACCAGCAGGATGCCGGGAGAATTGGGCTGCTCCAGCGACGATTCCTTGAGGTAGACGCGCTGGATCTGGAAGACGGGGTTTTGGTCGGAAGTGGGTGCGGAATTTTGCGCAGGGGTTGCTTGGTCAGCCATCGGGTTCTTTCAAATAAACAAAATTGGAATTGCGAGAAATTATCTCAGGCCAGCTTCAGGCCAAAATTACGGGGAAGCGGTCAGCAGCGGCACCAGTTCGCCTTTGCCGTCCAGCGCCATCAAATCATCGCAGCCACCGACGTGGGTGCTGCCAATGAAAATCTGCGGCACGGTGCGCCGGCCGGTGATTTCCATCATCTTCATGCGCTCTGCGTCGTCATCGTCAATGCGGATTTCTTCAATGTGAGCGACGCCGCGCGCGGTGAGGATTTGCTTGGCGCGGATGCAGTAGGGGCACACCGCCGTGGTGTACATCTTCACGGTTTGCATGTTCATGCCCTCACTCAAGCTTTCTCAAGCGGCAGGTTGGCGGCGCGCCAGCTTTTGAGCCCGCCCGCCAGCGCCTGGGCCTGCTCGTAGCCCAGTTTTTTGGCAATTGCCACGGCCCGGCCTGAGCGCGCACCCGTCTGGCAGACCAGAATCACCGGCAAAGCCTTGTTTTTGACCGCCGCTGTGAGCTTTTCTTCGAGCTGGTTCAAGGGGATATGTTTGGCGCTGCCCAGGTGCCCTGCGGCAAACTCTTCGGTGTCGCCCACATCAATGACCACCGCTTTTTCGCGGTTGATCAGTTGCACGGCGCCCTCTGCCGTCAAACCGCCGCCTGCGCTCTGAATCACAGGCAACAGCAGCAGCGCGCCCGAGGTCAGCGCTACCGACAGCAGCATCCAGTTGTCGAGAATAAATTTCACTTGGTTCCTTGTAAATTTCCAACGCGCCAAAAGGCGTGCAACCCATGATTTTAGAATGGAGGAACCAGTCACCGCTGACTCCCCCTTTTTGACCTGCCGAAACACGCACCAACGCCATGCCCAAACTCGTCCTTATCCGCCACGGCGAATCCACCTGGAACCAGACCAACCGCTTCACCGGCTGGACCGATGTGGACCTGACCGAGGTCGGCATTGAGCAGGCCAAAAATGCCGGCCGGCTGCTCAAGGCGAATGGCTACGACTTTGACATTGCCTACACCAGCGTGCTCAAGCGCGCCACGCGCACACTGTGGCATTGCCTGGACGAGATGGACCGCACCTGGCTGCCCGTGGTCAACAGCTGGCGGCTCAATGAGCGCCACTATGGCGCGCTGCAGGGCCTGAACAAGATGGAGACTGCCAGGCAATATGGCGATGCCCAAGTCCTGATCTGGCGGCGCAGCTACGACACGCCGCCCCCGGCGCTTGAGCCCACCGATCCGCGCAGTGAGCGCGGCGACGTGCGCTACGCCAGGCTCAGGCCAGAGCAGATTCCCCTGACCGAATGCCTGAAGGACACCGTGGAGCGCGTGATGCCCTTCTGGAACGAGGCGCTGGCCCCAGCCATGAAAGCGGGCAAGCGGATTGTGGTGGCAGCCCATGGCAATTCGATCCGCGCGCTGGTCAAATACCTGGACAACATTGCCGACGGCGACATTGTGGGGGTGAACATTCCCAACGGCATTGCGCTGGTGTATGAGCTGGACGGTGATTTGAAGCCGATCCGCCACTACTACCTGGGTGACGCAGAAGCGGCTGCCAAGGCGGCGGCTGCCGTCGCGGCCCAGGGCAAAGCCTGATTCAGGCGTAAAGATGCGGTAAAAGTACCGATGCCCTTGGCGATTCCACGGGTGTCAGGGAACTGTCCCGGTCAATCAGCTTCCAAGCGTGTATATTGAACAAATCTTTTAGGACGATGTATGGGCCATAAACTGAAAACTGCCGGCTGGATTTCTGTGGGCATCCTCACAGGCGCTCTCACCACGGTGTCGCTGCAAACCGTCGCGCGCGGCACGCTGGCCCCGCTGCCTCTGGAAGAATTGCAGCAGCTCGCAGCAGTGTTTGGCATGGTCAAGAGTGATTATGTGGAAGCCGTGGACGAGAAAAAACTCATCACCGACGCCATCAGCGGCATGGTGGCCAGCCTGGACCCGCATTCCCAATATTTCGACAAGAAATCGTTCAAGGAATTCCGCGAAGGCACCTCAGGACGCTTTGTCGGCGTGGGCATTGCGATTACGCAGGAAGATGGCCTGGTCAAAGTGGTGTCACCCATTGAAGGCTCACCCGCGTTTCGCGCCGGGCTCAAAACCAACGACCTGATCACCAAGATCGACGACACGGCCGTCAAGGGCCTGCCACTTAATGAAGCTGTCAAGCGCATGCGCGGCGAGCCCAACACCAAAGTCGTCTTGACGATTTTCCGCAAGGACGAAAACCGCTCATTCCCGGTGACGATCACGCGCGAGGAAATCCGCACGCTGTCAGTGCGCGGCAAGGTCATGGAGCCGGGCTATGCCTGGATTCGCCTGAGCCAATTCCAGGAACGCTCGGTCGATGATTTCGCCCGCAAGGTGGAAGAAATCTACAAGCAGGAGCCCAACCTCAAAGGCCTGGTGCTTGATTTGCGCAACGACCCGGGTGGCCTGCTGGACGCGGCTGTGGCGGTATCGGCCGCGTTTTTGCCGGAGAACGTGACCGTAGTGTCCACCAACGGGCAACTGGCCGAGAGCAAGTTCACCTACAAGGCGTCGCCTGAGTTTTACCAGCGGCGTGGCGGTTCAGACCCGCTCAAACGCCTTCCTGCGGCGCTGAAAACGGTGCCGCTGGTGGTGCTGGTGAACGAAGGCTCGGCCTCGGCCAGCGAGATCGTGGCCGGCGCGCTGCAAGACCACAAGCGCGGCACCATCATGGGCAACCAGACCTTTGGCAAGGGCTCGGTGCAGACGGTGCGTCCGCTTGGGCCAGACACCGGTTTGAAGATCACCACAGCGCGCTACTACACGCCATCGGGCAAATCAATCCAGGCCAAAGGGATCGTGCCGGATGTCATGGTGGACGAGACCGAAGAAGGCAACCTGTTCTCAGTGCTGCGCACCCGCGAGGCTGACCTTGAAAAGCACTTGGGCAGCGGCCAGGGGGCCGAGGCCAAAGACGCCAATCGCGAGAAAGCCCGTGACGATGCCCGCAAGAAACTGGAAGAAGAAGCCAAAAAGCCACCGGCAGACCGCAAGGTGGCAGAGTTTGGCACTGACAAAGATTTCCCGCTGATCCAGGCGATCAACCAGCTAAAAGGCCGCCCGGTGCTGGTCAGCAAGACCATGGTGGAGCGCAAGGAAGAGCAAAAAGATAACTAGCCCCCACGGTGGATGTTGCCCCCACGGTCGCCCACTGCGTGTGGCTCCCTGGACGTGCCGATGCCAGAGGCAACGGCCCTTCGCGCTGTCCAATCCTGCGCAGGCACGATTGGAGCCGCAGCGCTCAGCCCCGAGGGGGCCGCATGTCTTCGCTGCTGTTCCAGAGCCTTGGGGCGGCCCTGCATCGAAACTCTTAGTCGGACCACCGGCTAATGGACGATAACCAGCTGCTGCGCTACTCGCGCCACATTCTGCTCAATGAGATTGGCATTGAAGGCCAGCAGCGCATTCTGCAAGGCCGGGCGCTGATCATTGGCGCAGGCGGCCTGGGATCACCCCCCGCGCTGTACTTG
>JAYVNK010000113.1:0-5982 GCA_043758475.1 Comamonadaceae bacterium
CTGGGCACCGACAAGCGCAGTTATGTGCGGGCCGCATCCGTGCAGGCCTGCCTGCGCGCCGGTGGCAAGCACAACGACCTGGAAAACGTGGGTTACACCGCGCGCCACCACACGTTTTTCGAGATGCTGGGCAACTGGAGTTTTGGCGACTACTTCAAGCGCGACTCGCTCAAATGGGGCTGGGAGCTGCTCACGCAGGTCTACAAGCTGCCTGCCGAGCGCCTGCTGGTCACGGTCTACCAAGATGATGATGAGGCCTACGACATCTGGCACAAGGAAATCGGCCTACCCGCCGACAGCATCGTGCGCATTGGCGACAACAAGGGCGGCAAGTACAAGAGCGACAACTTCTGGATGATGGCCGACACCGGCCCTTGCGGCCCTTGCTCGGAAATCTTTTACGACCACGGCGAGCATATCGTCGGTGACCGTCCAGGCACTGCCGGCGAAGACGGCGACCGCTTCATCGAAATCTGGAACCACGTGTTCATGCAGTTCGACATGCAGGCCGACGGCAGCCTGGTTAAACTGCCCGCACCCTGCGTGGACACCGGCATGGGCCTGGAGCGCCTGGCCGCTATCCTGCAACACGTGCACAGCAATTACGAGATTGATATTTTTGACGCGCTGATCAAGGCTGCTGCCCGCGAAACCGGATGCACCGATCTGGACAACAAATCCCTGCGCGTGATTGCGGACCACATTCGCGCCACTTCATTTTTAGTAGCAGATGGTGTCATCCCGTCAAGCGATGGAAGAGGCTATGTGCAGCGCCGCATCATCCGCCGCGCCATTCGTCATGGGTACAAACTCAATTGCAATAAGCCGTTTTTCCATAAACTTGTGAAGGATTTAGTCGTGCAAATGGGAGAGGCATATCCGCGGCTGGCAGCACAAGCAGATCGAATTACAGAAGTGCTGCGGGTGGAGGAGGAGCGTTTTTTTGAGACGTTGGAAATTGGGATGGAGATTCTGCTTCAGTGGTTCAATGGCAAGGTATTCGATGTACCTCTGAATCTACGTGATACGCCAAATCCTTCCCCGGGTTCGGTGAAATTCCCCGGTGATTTAGCCTTCAAGCTCCACGACACCTACGGATTCCCGCTCGATTTGACGCAGGACGTTTGCCGCGAGAACAATGTTGAAGTGGATACCGATGGCTTCAACGCCGCCATGGACAAACAAAAATCCCAAGCCCGCGCCGCCGGCAAGTTCAAGATGGACAAGGCGCTGGATTACACCGGTGCGGGCAACACCTTCGTCGGTTACGACCAGCTCACGAAAGCTACTAAAATCGTAGCTATGTACTCAGACGGTACAACGGTCACAGCCCTAAATTCTGGTCAAAATGGTGTAGTGGTGCTGGAAACCACGCCGTTCTATTCCGAGAGCGGTGGTCAGGTAGGCGACGAGGGAAGCATCTCAACTTATTTTGGAGCGGCTCAAACGGCGTTGTTTGAAGTGGGGGACACTCAAAAAATCAAGGCAGATGTATTTGGCCACCACGGCACGGTGAAGAATGGAAGCCTCAAGGTGGGTGATGAGGTCACAGCCCAGGTCAACACCGAGCGTCGCGCCGCCTCCATGCGCAACCACAGCGTGACCCACATCATGCACAAGGCACTGCGCGAGGTGCTGGGCGACCATGTGCAGCAAAAAGGCAGCCTGGTGAACGCCGAGCAGACCCGGTTTGACTTTGCCCACAACGGCCCGGTGACAGACGACGAGATCAAAGAGATCGAGAAACGCGTCAATGCCGAGATCCTCACGAACTCGGCCACCCAGGCCCGCGTGATGGACATCGAATCGGCTCAGAAAACCGGCGCGACCATGCTGTTTGGCGAGAAGTATGGCGAGACGGTGCGTGTGCTTGACATCGGCACCAGCCGCGAACTGTGTGGCGGCACCCACGTGCAGCGGACCGGCGACATTGGCCTGTTCAAGATCACCAGTGAAGGCGGCGTGGCCTCGGGCGTGCGGCGCATTGAAGCCATCACCGGCAGTAACGCGCTCCTATATTTGCAGCAGCTGGAGGACTCGGTGGGCCAGGCGGCGGGTGCGCTCAAGGCCCCGGTGGTGGAATTGAACGACCGCATCCACCACATGCTGGACCATGTGAAAGTGCTTGAGAAAGAAGTGACCGCGCTCAAAGGCAAGCTGGCGTCATCCCAAGGCGATGAACTGGTGACGCAAGCGATGGAACTGGTGGGCAACGACGGCAAAGCCATCAAGCTGCTGGTTGCCAGGCTCGATGGCGCCGATGCCAAAACATTGCGGGACACGATGGACAAGCTCAAGGACAAACTCAAAACCGCCGTCATCGTGCTGGGCGTTGTTGAAGGCCCGAAAGTACAAATCGCCGTCGGCGTCACGGCTGACAGCACGGACAAAATCAAAGCCGGTGAACTCGTCAACTTCGTCGCGGCGCAAGTCGGCGGCAAGGGCGGCGGCAAGGCCGACATGGCGATGGCTGGTGGCACCGAGCCCGCCAAACTGGCCGGTGCGCTGGCCAGCGTGCAGGCCTGGGTCAGCGCGAAAATTAGCGGGAAAATTTGATCGGGCGTTTTTGATTTGTTGCCAGCTTTGCTTTGCTGCTAAATTCGACTTGTTGCTGAGTTCAGTTTGGTGATGAATTTAGTTTGCTATTTAAATAATAGCTTATTATGTATACGCCACAGGGGCTAGAGCCCTGTTTTATCCCTTAAATTTCCTTAAAACGGTGTCAGGAGCCCCTGTGAAACGTCTTGAAGGCAAATCCGCCATCGTCACCGGTGCCGCCAGCGGCATTGGCCGCGCCACCAGCTTGTTATTCGCTGAGCATGGGGCGAAACTGATTGTGGTGGACCGCTCGCCCAAAGTGCAGGCGACAGCCGACGCGATTGTCAAAGCCGGTGGCCAAGCCGTGGCACTGGTCAAGGATGTATCCAGCGAAGCGGATGTGGAATCGTTCATCCAGGCAGCAGTCGATCAGCATGGCGGCCTGGACATCGTCCATGCCAATGCCGGTATCAGCGGCGGCCTGCGCGCATATGACGACATCACTGCGCAAGACTGGATGAATATTTTGTCCATCAACCTGATCGGCGCGTTTTTGGCCATCAAGTACGCGGCTCGCGTGATGGTGCCAGCAGAGCGTGGCGGCTCCATCATCTGCACCGCCTCGGTGGCAGGCCTGCGATCCGGCGCGGGCGGGCCGCCCTACAGCGCCAGCAAGGCGGGCGTCATCAGCCTGGTGCAGACCAGCGCTAACCAGTTTGCGGGCACCGGCATCCGCATCAATGCCATCTGCCCGGGCTTGATTGAGACCGGCATGACGCAGCCCATCTTCGAGCGCGCCCGCGCCCATGGGGCCGAGCAAAAGATCGGCCAGCTCAACCCGCTGCGCCGCTACGGCGTGGCCCGTGAGATTGCGCAGGCGGCGCTGTTTTTGGCGTCGGACGATGCGTCTTATGTCAACGGCCAGGCGCTGGCGGTGGATGGCGGGCTGTCGAGTTCACTGCCGGTCGTGCTTCCGAAAAAATAGCGATCTCGCCTGACTGGCCCGGCGCTTCGATGCCGCCGAAATGACGCCAAAGGTTGGGCGACCAGCAAACTGAGCACTACGGCACCACGGCGCGCAGAAAATCCGCAATGGCCTGCGCCGCCGCCTGTTCTTTTCCGCGCCATTGGGCGTCGGCACCGGAGACCATCTGTTGCCGCGAGCCGGGGGCTGCCAGGCGCAACAGGCCGTTGCGCCGCCAGGCTGACGAGACCGTGACCGGGATGTCGTTTTCGCCATACAGGTCAAGCACCGGGAATGGGTAATTGCGCACGGCAAATGAATAGCCGCCGGTGAGCGAAATGCAAACCCAGGCCTGATAGGGCTTGTCTTGCGCACCTGGGCCTTGCGTGGATTTGTCCAGATTTTTGTCAAAGTACACGTTGGCCATCCATGAACCAAAGGTATGACTCACGAGTGCAGTGCTGGTGTGGCCTTTGCCCTTAAGCCAGGCGCTGGCCGCCTGCAGGCGCGCCCCGGCTTCGGGGAACAGCGCGGGGAAATAGTCATCCACCGTGGCTTCTTTGGCGGCGATGGGCATCTGGATGGCGAGGGTTGTGTAGCCCAGGTCGTTCAGGCGAAGCCGCAGGCTGCCGGTCAGGCCATCGTCGGGGTGGGTACCCACGCCGTGCGCAAGAACAATAGCGGGGAAGCCAGGTTTGCCCATCGTGTACAAGCCCAGGAAGGGGCGGTAGCCAACAGGCGCGCCCGCAGGGGGTGGCACCATCACCGCATTGCCCACCACCAGTTGGGCTGTCACCTCATCGGCAAAGCGTTTTTCACGCGCGTGGTCTGATGCAGCGGCGGGCAAAGGCACGCTGAAGAGCGTCAGCAATGCCCAAGCCAGAATCAATTGGCTCAATTGACGCCGGGCAGAGTTGAGAGGTGTTGAGTTCCATGGAGTTGCCATTGGATCTTGATCGTAGCGCAATCGAGAGTTTTCGGTGCGACCTGAATCGACGTCTACGCGTCCGCCTTGACCTTGGCGTCAGCCGCCACCTGCGCCCATTTAACCTGCTCTGCCTTGATGAAACTGGCGAATTTCTCGGTACTGCCGCCACCGTCTTCAGCGCCGTACTGTTCCATCTTTTCCTGCACATCGGGCATGGCCAGCACTTTGTTGATGTCGTCATTCATACGCGCCACCATGGCGGGTGGCATGTTGGCTGGGCCCATGAGGCCATACCAGACAGTGGCCTCGAAGCCTTTGAAGCCTGATTCGTCCATGGTGGGTACGTTGGGATGGCCCTTGGCGCGTTTGAGGCGCGTTTGCGCTATTGCAACCGCCTTGCCGCTTTTGATGTGCGGCGTGGCCGACGTCATGGTTTCAAAACAGTAGTTAACCTGGCCGCCAATCAAATCCACCAGCGCCGGGCCGGAGCCGCAGTAAGGAATGTGCAGTGCAAATATCTTGGCCTGCAGCTTGAACATCTCCAGCGCAAAATGTTGCGCCGAGCCGCCGCCGGCTGAGGCAAAGCTGATTTGCCCCGGCTGCTGCTTGCACAAATCGACCACGGCCGGCACTGTTTTGGCGGGCTGGTCTGCGTTGCAGATCAGGATGTTGGGCGTGATGCCGACCATGCTGATGGGCACAAAATCGGTCTGTGCGTTGTAGCTGAGTTTTGTGCCCAAGGCGGGTGCCAGGGCGTGGCTGTTGATGTGCGCCTTGAGCAGCGTGGTCCCGTCCCCAGGCTGCTTGGCCACGTAGTCGGCAGCAATCACGCCAGCAGCGCCCGCCTTGTTCTCTATCACTACCGGCAGGCTCCACATCACCGACAGCTTTTGCCCGACGACTCGCGCCAGCGCATCGGTGCCGCCGCCGGGCGGGAAGCCGACCACGATGCGGATCGGGCCTGCGGGCAAGGTCTGCGCCCACAGCTCGCGCCATGCACAGGTCTGCTTCGAAGGCGAAGACGCCGCCGATCCCCATGGGGGAGATGCCGAACGGGCAATCGAAGCGGCGAACAAACAATTCCACCGACTGGGAGCGCCGCGACACGTCGATGGGTGAGCGCTGGCGGAACCGGATGCGCTGGAAAACCGCCCGGTTGTTGTCGTGCGCCTGATTGTCCTCGACGCCGCCTTCGATGAAGCTGTACAGCGGGGGTGGCAGGCGACGGCGGGCGAGTTCCTGCAGGTCGGAGACGTTCAGGGCGTTACGGTAGGACATGACGTCGAGCCTTCGTGCAAATTGGGAGCGCACATACGGATAGAACTTCAACCGTATCAGCGCAATTATGCACAATGGTTGAGCCCGCGTCATCTACTACTGACGACCCACGTGGGTGTCAAGCAGGCGGTGGACTTGCTCACGGCCGATGACGAGCGCACACTGAAGACCAGATTGAGCTGACCGAAATCCCCGCACCCCGTTTCAAGGAACGGCCTTCGGCCTGCCTTCAGCGACTCATGCGCTAGGCCGGCCTTGTCCAATGTGGTTTGAG
>JAYVNK010000114.1:0-17479 GCA_043758475.1 Comamonadaceae bacterium
TCCCGCTTTTGGCCATCAGCGGTTTCCCAACTCACTTGCATGGTGTCTGGGATCGGCATGGGTGCGTTCCAAACTCCACCACCACTTTTTGGATGGCAAAAGGGGACGCACTCTTTGCGCGTGATTTTTCCGTACTGAATGACCACGTTTGAAATCCGCGTGTCACCCTTGTTGGCGACGCTCAGGCCATGGGCAATTTCGCCCATGCCTTGCACCGTCGAACAGGATGCCAGTGCCATGCACAGGCTGGTAGACGCCGCCGCGCAAACGCGGTACAGCAGGCCAAGGGGTTTGTTGGGTTTGTAGTCGGTCATTTGCAGAGTTCCAAAAGTGGGGTTTGCGGCAGGCTGGCCTGCTGTTGGATTTGAGTGATATTGGCGGCGGCTGCGCTGAAGGCGATGCTTTGGGCTTCAGATTGCGCCGCTAGGACTTGGGTTGCGGTCAGTGGGGTTGCGTAGGTCATTTCTTTTTTCCTTGAGTTATTTGGTGGATGGGGGATAAATCTGATGGGCTTTTTCGTACTGGAACTTGCGTGGCCCCACGATTGGCCAATCTTGAGGGCGTGGTACTTGCTCTATGCGATAAATAAACAACCGCTTTTCTTGCACCACAAAATAGATGCGCTGGTTGTTCATGTCTGCTGGCAGGAGGGCCTTTAGGTTCACCAGGTCTTCAAACACTTCGCCGGTGCTTCTGGTGCGCCACTTGACGAACTGCGTGTCGCCCAAGGGCATTACGCCGTTGGTGTTTGTGAACTGCGAGCTGACTACCTGGTCACGCCAAAACGGTTCGCGGGTTTGCGGAGTGTTCCCAATCCCGTATCGATAAGCCAACACCTCGATATCCTTACTGTCCATACGCGCATCAAATCCAAAAGAATGGTTAACCAACGTTGGACCGGTGGGTTGTTGCGCCGCACATGCGGTAAGAAACACTGCGAATAACAGCAAAAAGACGTACAACAGGAAACGTGGCTGAAAACATATGGTGGAGGTCCGCATGGTTTTCTTTCGCGTTGGTTGATGGAACGTTGACAGAATAAATTTTTTCTGTTCACCGAGGCGCTGGGCCGGGCCGCAGTTCGTCGCACCCGGCGCAGCCTTTGGGTACGTGGCCATGGCGGCGTCCAGCGTGTCCAGCGAGATGCCGATTTGCGGGAACAGGCGGGCGATGCGCGGCACGTCGACGCGGCTGCCGTTGATGATGCTGTAGGTCCGGTGGCGCTTGCTGCGCACGTAGGCCACCCTGTCCCAAAAGCGCGGGTGCAGCGTGGGCTCGCCCTCGCCTTGCAGCAACACTGTGGCACCGGGCTCTGCAATGGCATCGACAATGCCGGCAAAGGTGTCCCACGCCATGTCCTGCTGCGGCATGTCGCGCCCGGCGCAGTAGAAGCAGGCGTAATTACAGCGAGTGGTGATTTCTAGCTGGACGTATTTCATGTCATGGATCATCGTGGCACGAGCGCGTCGGTGTATGCATAATATGCATATACTTCTTAAAAAGGAGCGCACACACTATGAAAGCTGAATACGATTTCTCCACCGCCAAGCGCGGCGCCGTACGCCCGGCCGCTGGCAAGACCCGTATCACGCTGTATCTGGACGATTCGGTGATTGCTGCCTTTCGCGTCAAAGCGCAGGCGCTGGGCGTGGGCTACCAGACGTTGATGAACGACGCCTTGCGCGCGCATTCGGCCAAGAAGCCCGCCCAGCCCATAACCAGCGCAGTGCTTCGGCGCATTTTGCGAGAGGAGTTGCAGGCGGCCTGAAGCTTGCATGCCGCCAGGTGCGGTTGCTGCGGGCTTTCCTGTTACGGAGGGGTCTGTTACAAATTTGGGCACCGCAATCGAATTTTTCATGGCTGCTCCCCACCAATCCGCCAAACCCCGTCCACCTTCAGCCCCTTGGGCAGCGCGTGCGTGATGAACAGCATGCTGACGCGGCCTTTTAGCTGGTTGATGGTTTGGGCAAAGCCTTCGGCGGTGTGCTCGTCCAAGCCGCTGGTGGCTTCGTCAAAGATCAATATTTTGGGCCGCTTGAGCAGGGCGCGGGCAATGGCGATGCGCTGCTTTTGCCCGCCGCTGAGCCCCGCGCCGCGCTCGCCAATTTCGGTCTCATAGCCTTGCGGCAGTTGCTCGATGGTGCTATGGATGCCCGCCAGTTGGGCGGCCTGGGTGACTTGCTCAAAGCTGGCGGCGGGGTTGCCCATGCGCAGGTTGCTCAAAATGCTGCCGCTGAAGAGGATGGTTTCCTGCGGCACCACGCCAAAGTAGGCGCGCAGCTCGTTGGCGCTCAGGTTGGTGACGTCAATGCCGTCAAGCAGGATGCTGCCGGCGCTGGGGGTGTAGAAGCCCAGCATCAGCTTGGCCAGCGTGCTTTTGCCACTGCCGCTTGGGCCCATGATGGCAATAGCCTGGCCGGGCTGCAGTGTGAGGTTGAGGTTCTCATACAGGTAGGGCCGGTCAGGCGCGTAGCGGAAGGCCAGGCCCTGCACGGCGATGAGGCCTTTGCCATCATGGCGGCGCTGCGGCGTGAGGCTGTAGGGCTCGGTGGGGGAATTCATCACGTCGCCCAGCCGCTGGACCGACAGCGACGCCTGCTGAAACTGCGTCCACAGCCCGACGATGCGCAGCACGGGCTCGCTGAGTTTGCCGGCAAACATCTGGAATGCGACCAGCATGCCGATGGTGAATACGTCCTCTGCGGCACCGATGTTGCCTCGGGCCGGGCTCATCACCATCCAGGCCCCGGTGATCAAAATCGCCAGCGTCATGATCTGCTGCAAGCCGTTGGCGACCGTGTTGTAGGTGTTGGCAATCTGCTTGGTGTTGAAGGCGCTGGCCAGCAGGCTGGCCAAATAGCCGCTGTAGCGCTGGCGCAGCTGGGGTTCCATCTGCAAGGTCTTGACGGTCTCAAACCCGGCAATGTGCTCGGTCACAAAGGCCTGGTTGCGCGCCCCCAGCAAAAACTGGTCATTGAGCTGGCGCTGGAAGATCGGTGCCATGATGAGGCTGGGGATGGCAATGATGCTCAAGATGCCCACCGCAATGGTGCTCAGCAGCACGCTGTACCACAGCATCACGCCCAGGCAGATCAGCAAAAACGGCAAGTCCAGCACCAGGGATACTGCGGCACCAGAGACAAATTCTCGGATGTTCTCCACCGCATGCAGGCGCGCGGCCACCACGCCGGTGGGGCGGCGCTCAAAGTAGCGCAGCGGCAGCTTCAGCAAATGGTTCCACACGGCCGCGCCCAGCACCGCATCCACCCGGTTGCCGGTGTGCAGCACCAGGTACTGCCTGCCCCAGCCCAGCAGCGCGCTGAACACGGTGAGCAGGCCCATGGCAATGCCGATGGTGATGAGGGTGCTTTGCGTGCGGTGCACCACAACTTTGTCAATAATGGCCTGGGTGAACAGCGGCGTGGCCAGCGTGACGATTTGCAGCGCCAGGGAGGCCAGCAGCACATCGCGCCAGACGGTTTTGTGCTTGAGCAGCTCGGGCACGAACCAGCCGAAGTTGAAGGCTTGGCTGACTCCGGTGGGGCTGGCGGGGCTGGTGGCTTGGCTGGCGTCGCCTGCATGGGACGCGCCCGCGCTGTCGCTTGCCGATTTCGGCTCGGGGGCAAACAGCCACGCGCCGCTGCTGAACTGGGCATTGGAGGGGGCATTGAGCCGGGCGTCCAGCTCGGCATGGCTCAGGGTTTGGGGCTCCGCGCTGCCGTGGCAGAACAGGACAACGGCGTGCGCGTCGGCGGCGGTGATGAGGGCAAGCTGCGCGGGCCCCTGCATGGCAGGGGTGCCAATTTGCACCAGCAGCGGCAACGGCAGGGCCGCGCAGTCTTTGGCTTTGACCGCGATGCCCTTGACCCGAAACCCCAGCCGCTGAGCGGCGTGCAGCAAGGTTGATTCGTTGTAATAGGCGCCATTGGTCGTGGTTTCTGGCGGAAACTGCTGCGCCAGCATGTCCGGCGAAAAGTTGCGCTGGTGCAAGACGCACACGCTGCCCAGCGCCCAGATCAGTTGGGACGCTTCAACTTGTGATGCGGTTTGTCCGTTGACGTTTTGTGGTGCTTGCATATTTACTCCCTGGGCTGTGCTTGGCTGTGTGGCTAGCGCAGCATATATGCGGGTTGCCTCGCAGTAACAGGATGTAAGGCAATACTCGCCACATCAGCGCTTTGACCCTTGGAAAGCGGAATTTGTGCACGAATATGTGCTGCCGACTGTCGCAATGCCGTGCGGCACGGGCCTGGCCAGCGCAAGCTCTAAACTCCCCCCATGCAAACTTACCTGGTGGGCGGCGCAGTGCGGGACAGCCTGTTGGGCCTGCCCGTGCAAGACCGCGACTGGGTGGTCGTAGGGGCCACGCCCGAAGACATGGTGGCGCAGGGCTATTTGCCCGTGGGCAAGGACTTCCCCGTCTTCTTGCACCCCAACACCCAAGAAGAGTACGCGCTGGCCCGCACCGAACGAAAGACAGCACCCGGCTACAAGGGCTTTGTGATCCACGCGGCTCCCGACGTAACGCTTGAGCAAGATTTGGCTCGACGCGATATTACTATTAATTCAATAGCTTCTTATGCACACCAGACGGGGGCTAGAGGCACTTTTAATGCTCAAATTGATGAAAAACAGACCTTGCAGCCCGATTTGACGCGCTTGATCGACCCCTACGGCGGCCAGCAGGACCTGCGCAACAAAGTGCTGCGCCACGTCACCGATGCCTTCCGCGAAGACCCGGTTCGCATTCTGCGGGTAGCCCGCTTTGCAGCGCGCTTTGCCGATTTTTCAGTGGCTCCCGAAACAATGCAACTCATGCGCGACATGGTGACCCACGGCGAGGCCGACCACCTGGTGGCAGAGCGCGTGTGGCAAGAGCTGGCGCGCGGGCTGATGGCGGGCAAGCCCTCGCGCATGGTTGAGGTGCTGCTGGAGTGCGGTGCATTGGAGCGGTTGCTACCAGAAATTAAATTGGGGTCAGACCCCCATTTAATCCTGGACATGAGCGCGCGGCTGAATGCGCCGCTGCCTGTGCGCTTTGCCTGCCTGTGCCAAGCGCTGTGGGATGGACCATCGCTCAAAGGCCTTTGCCAGCGCCTGCGCGTGCCCACCGACTGCCGCGAGCTGGCCGAGGTGGTGGCACGCGAGCATGGCAACATCCACCGCAGTGCTAGCCTGGACGCCACCGCGCTGGTCAGCCTGCTGGAGCGCTGCGACGCGTTTCGCAAACCCGCGCGCTTTGCCGACGTGCTGCTGGCCTGCGAATGCGAGTCGCGCAGCCAGCCGGGGCAGCAGGAATCGGCTTACCCGCAACGCGTGCACTTGCTGGCGGTGCTGCAAGCGGCCCAGTCTGTCGGCACCGCCACGATTGCCGCCCAAGCGAATGCGGCAGGTGTTGCCGGCCCCGATGTAGGAGCCTTGATTTGCGCAGCCCGAATGGCCGCTGTGTCCCGATTGCTCGCCAATATTGACCCATTACTTAAGCCCACCCCGATCAGGCAAACGGATTGACCACCCTGACACCGGTCGGCTCAAAATGCTTCACATTGCGGGTCACCAAGGCCAGGTTATGGCACAGCGCCGTGGCAGCAATCAGGTTGTCAAGGCCCTTGTTGCCAGTTTGCACGCACAGCCGCCCCCACAGCTTGGCGATGGCAGGCGTCACTGGCAACACGCAGTGGGCAAACTGCTGTTCAGTGGTTGCCAGCCACGTCGCCAGGGCCGCAGCAAAAACCCCATTGCTGCTGCGCTGTTTCTCGATGCCCGCCTCAATCTCGCCCAGGGTCATGGCGCTGATGAATGTGGCATCGGCGGCTTGACTCTTTAAATAGCCGATCACACCTGGGTGGGGCCTGACCTTGCGCAGCTCAGACAGCACCACCGTGTCCAGCAGGATCATGACCAGTCAATCTCACGCGGCTGTAAGTCAAGGCGCGGGGAGCCGACAGGTTTGCGGCTCGGTGATTGCCGAACTGGCGGCTTCGCCTGGGCTTTAACAAGTGTTTTCGCCGGTGTCTTGGAACGCGCTTCAGGCAACGTGCTGGGCGACGTTTTAGACGAAGTTTTAGGCGGCGCTTGACGGGTTGTTGTACCAGGCTCTGTGGGCATTGACAACAAATGCTCAATAAAGCTCGCGGGCCGGGCCGTCCGGCTGGCTGCACCGCGCCGCAGAGCCTCAAAATCCTGCTCCGACAGCACCACTACCGCCTGCTTTCCCCGCCGAGTTACGTGTTGTGGCACCCCGCGCAGGGCATTGTCAACTAGCGCGCTGAATTGCGATTTGGCATCTTGCAGGTGCCAGGTGCCAGGCGCATTCGTGGCGCTTGGCGGCAATTGAAAAGACGCAGATTGCATTTTGATCTGACTAGGTTGATAGACTAGTCAGATTTTACGACAAGAGCCATTGGCCCGCTACGTGATCTGCTAGGTCACCTGCTACGTCACCAGCGCCAGCGCAGCATAGTCCCCCACCTTGTCGCCCAGCCCCGCGCTCACCAATTCAAACCCGTCGGTCAGCGCCGCAAACTTGCCGCTGATGTGCGCCTGCAAGCGCGGCAGCAAAAACTCGCGGTGGTGCCAGTACACGCTGCCGCCAATGCTGATGCGCTGCAGGTCCAGCGTGACAACCAGGTTGTACAGGGTGCGGCCCATCACCCGGCAGAGGTCATCAACAATGGCCGTAGCCCTTGTGTCACCAGCTTTAGAAGCTACTAAAAGCGCAGCGGCATCAGCATAGCCTGCCACCGCGAAGCGCCGCGCAATGGCGTTGCCTGCGACCAGGCCTTCCACATCGCCCAGGTTGCCGCAGCCGCACAGGGCGTCTTCGCTGCCCACCTGTCTATCGCTCACAAACAGGTGCCCGGCGTGGCCGGCATTGCCGTTTTTGCCGCGCAAAATGCGGCCGTCCACACACAGGCCCACGCCAATGCCGGTGCTCCAGGTCACGTAAGCGCAGTTGGCAATGGGCTGGCCACCGACTTGCAACGCGCCCCATCGGCGCTCGGCTTCCAGCGCGCCAATGCCGTCGTTTTCCACCCGCACCCCGGAAAAGTGGGCGCGCAGGGGTGCCTCCAGCAAAGCGGTGGTCCAGGTGTTGGGCAGGCCGCGTGCAGGCCCGGCCAGGCCACCGCAGATGTTGGGCGCAGCCAGTTCCACCAAACCATCGCGCAGCACAAATGGGCCGCAGGACGACACGCCAACGGCGCTGATGCAGGACACTTCCAACCCGGCAGCGTCGCAGCTTTGGCCGATGAGCCGGATGATCTGACGGGCCATTGCGTCGTTGGAACCCTGTTTGCAAGTGGCCTCGCTCACGCGCCCGCGCATGCCTTGGGGGTCGGCCACGCTCACGGCGACTTTGGTGCCGCCAATGTCGACGCAGGCCACGGGATGGGTGCCCTCGCTCAGGCGCGTGGGAAGCAGGTCATCAGGCTGGGCGTCGAAGGGGGTTGAATTGGAAGGCATGGGTGTTTCAAATGAACTTTGACACGCTGCTGGCAACAAAGCTCAGCAACAGGGTGGTGGACAGAGGCAAAAACCAGTCACGCCCAAACAGTCTGAAACGAAAATCGCCGGGCAGCTTGCCAAACCCGAAGCGCGTGAGAAACGGCATCAGGCCGTTGATCAGGACCAGGGTGAAGAAGATGACAACAAGCCAGCGCAGCATGGCAGGTTACAGCGTGTGGGTTCGGTCGCCCTGGGCAAAGCCGATGGGCAGCCACGGCTTATCCCGCATTGCGTCGTTGACGTTTTCGGGCGGTGCCTTTGCCGCACCCAGTTTGTAAAAACCAATCACCTTGAACAGCTCCCCCATTTCATGCTCCAGGATGAGTTTTTGCGCCATCACCTTCTCAGCAAACGGCGCGGCCTCAAGCCGCTCAAGCAAGCCGCAATTCATCAGAAACCGCGCCTGCGTGCAGTAACCCAGAACGTCCAGCCCCGCATCCTGCCCGGCCAGGGCAAGGCCCGTGAAGTTGACGTGGGCGGTGATGTCCTTCAGGCCCACATCGGCCAGCGGATTGGCATCAGAGCGGTGCTGGCGGTGGCACATTACCGTGCCCATGTGGCGCTGCGGGTGGTAGTACTCGCCCTCGGGGAAACCGTAGTCCAGGAAAAAAGCCGCGCCTTGAGTGAGGCGGTCTGCCACGGTGCGGATGAAGGCCTCGGCTTGGGGGTGAATTTCTGTGAGGTAGTCGTGCTCGCCCGGCACGTTGACCGGCGGACGCAGGGTGGTAGGCCGGTCGGCCCAGGCCAGCGGCAGCGCGGCGGGGTTTTCAGAATTCACCAGCGCCACACCACGCTCAAACCAGGCACCGCCTTTGCGCGCCAGCAGTTTCACGGGCATGGCGTCCAGCACCTCATTGCCCACCACCACGCCTTGCATCCGCTCAGGCAGCGCATCAACCCAGCGCACGGTGTCACCATGCGCCCGCAGCGTTTGTTGCTGGCGCGCGCGCAGGGCGCCAGACACGTCCACAATCGTATAGCGCGCGAGCGGCACGTTGGTGCGCGCCAGCTCATCCAGAATTTGCCGGGCAAGCGCGCCAGTGCCCGCACCAAACTCCCAGACCTCGACCGTTTGGGTTGCTTTCAGGGCCTGCGCCACTTGCGCGGCGAGCGTCTGCCCGAACAGGGGCGTCATCTCGGGAGCAGTTACAAAATCACTGCCCTCAGCCGCCTCATTGACGCTTTCGCTGCGATGACCACTGTCACTGCCGTGGCCACGGCCACGCATTGCATCGGCAGGCAAAACGCCAAACTTGGCGCTGCCATGGGCGTAGTAACCCAGGCTGGGCGTGTACAGGGCCAGCGCCATGAACGCGTCACAGCCGATCCAGCCGCCGCCCGCCGTGATCGCTGATCGAATGATGTTGGCCAGCGCCTGGTCTGAGTCACCCAAGCCGCGAAGCGGGTCTGCAGCGGCCAAATGCGGCGAATGCGGGGGGCTGGACAGGGCATTTTTCAACATCGTCCCGCGATTATCGCAATGCCCGAAAATAGCGCCCATGATTCCAAAGACAGGTCAAAAGACAGTTCTGGTCACCGGTGGTGCCATGCGCCTGGGCGCGGCCCTTTGCGACACCTTTGCCAGGGCGGGCTGGCAGGTGCTGTGCCACTACCGCAGCGGCGAAGCGCAGGCGCTGGCGCTGTGCCAACGGCTGCGCGATGAAGGCCATGCGGCCAGCGCGGTGCATGCCGACCTGGCGCAGACCAGCGACTGCATTGCGATGATGGACCTGATCGGGCGCGAGCATGGCCTGCTGGATTGCCTGCTCAACAACGCCTCGCTGTTCATCCCCGACACGGGGCTCGACTTTGATGCCGCGCAGGCGGCGGCGCAGTTGCAGGTGAATTTGCTGGCCCCGTTGATGCTGGCAAAGCTCATGGCCAATTCAATCGCAAAGGCAAGTGCCAGTGCCATCACCAACGCTGCCAGTACAGGCAGTGCGCGCGACACGGTCGCTGTGCCGCCAGACGCCTGCGCCATCCACATCCTGGACCAGAAGGTCTACAACCTCAACCCCGATTATTTTTCGTATACCGTGTCCAAGCTCGCGCTGGAGCGCGCCGTAAGCCTGCACGCGCAGTCGCTGGCACCGCATTTGCGCGTATGCGGCGTGGCACCCGGCCTGATGTACTTGAGTGGCCCGCAGACGGTGGACAACTTCAATCTGGCAGCCAGCGCCAACCTGATGCGCCGCCCGACCGACCCGCTGGACGTGGCCAAAACCTGCCTGTTTCTGGCCAGCACGCACAGCATCACCGGCACCACGGTCAGCGTCGATAATGGGCAACACCTGGTTCCCCTGCCCCGCGACATCATGTTTGTGGTGGAAGACCTCCTTAAAAAGCACGCCGTTTAAGGCACGCCGAACAGAGCACTCCGAATGACCCATTCCACCGACAGCCCTCTGATGTTCACCTGCCGGCGCCTGTTCCTGCGCAACTACGAAGTGTGGGTGAACATTGGCGTGCATGATTTTGAGAAGAAAGCCGAGCAGCGCGTCGTCATCAACATCGACCTGTATGTGCCGTTGGCAGTGTCCACCCCCAAGCAGGACGATCTGGACGAGGTGGTTGACTACGACTTCATCCGCAGCACCATTGCCAAGCGCATCTCACGCGGGCACATCCACCTGCAGGAGACCTTGTGCGACGAAATTGGCGATGTGCTGCTGGCCCACCCCAAGGTGCAGGCGGTGCGCGTGGCCACCGAAAAACCAGATGTGTACCCCGACTGCGATGCGGTGGGGGTTGAGATTTTCCGGGTGAAACCATGAGTGGGGTCGCTATCGAAAGGGACGCGGCGCCACGTGCCGCCTACGAAACCAATAAACTGGAAAAGCGCCTGTGCCGCCAGGTCGGCCAGGCCATCGTCGAATTCAACATGATCGAGGAGGGCGACAAGGTCATGGTGTGCGTGAGCGGCGGCAAAGACAGCTACGCCATGCTGGACATTCTGCTCAAGCTCAAAGCCCGTGCGCCGATCAGTTTTGACATCATCGCCGTCAACCTCGATCAGAAGCAGCCCGGCTTTCCGGCCGAGGTACTGCCCAATTACCTGCACACTTTGGGCGTGCCGTTTCACATTGAAAACCAGGACACTTACAGCATTGTCAAACGCGTGATCCCCGAGGGCAAAACCACCTGCGGCCTGTGCAGCCGGCTGCGCCGGGGCATTTTGTACCGCGTGGCCGATGAGCTGGGCGCTACCAAGATCGCCCTCGGCCACCACCGCGACGACATGCTGCAAACCTTTTTCCTGAACATGTTTTTTGCAGGCAAGCTCAAAGGCATGCCGCCCAAGCTGGTGAGCGACGATGGCAAGCACATCGTGATCCGCCCCATGGCCCAGGTGGCCGAGAAGGACCTCACGCGCTGGGCCGCGCACCGCGCCTTCCCCATCATCCCCTGCACGCTGTGCGGCAGCCAGGAAAACCTGCAGCGCAAGCAGGTGGGTGCGATGCTGCGCGAGTGGGAGAAAAAACACCCGGGCCGCATTGAGAGCATGTTCAGCGCGCTGCAAAACGTGGTGCCCTCGCATTTGATGGACCGCAAGCGCTACGATTTTGAGGGCCTCAAGGCAACCGGCGAAGCCAGCCCCGATGGCGATCTGGCGTTTGATGCAGAGGCGTTCAACCCGCCCGTATTGGCCCACTTGCAAGTGGTGGCGATCTGAACTCCGTTTGAAAGAATTTTTGGAATAAAATAGGGCTATGGCCTCCGTCCCATATAAATAGCGTGCTATTTATTTAGGAATTTTTTATTCTGTGTCCTATCCGGTCAAACCATGCCAGCCAACTTCCCCGAGCCCACCCGTATCATAGCCATCCGCCATGGCGAGACCGCCTGGAACGTGAACACGCGCATCCAGGGTCAGCTGGACATCGGGCTCAATGAGACAGGCCGCTGGCAGGCGCACCGCGTGGCGCTGGCGCTGGCAGGCGAGACCATCAAGGTCGTGTATTCCAGTGACCTGCTGCGCGCCTGGGACACCGCGCTGTCCATCGCCAATGCCACGGGCCTGGCCGTGCAAACCATTGAGGGCTTGCGCGAGCGCGGCTTTGGCGTGTTTGAGGGCAAGACATTCCAGGAGATCGAAAAAGAGTGGCCCGAGCAGGCGCTGCGCTGGCGCAGGCGGGAGCCTGAGTTTGAGCCACAAGGCGGCGAGTCGCTGCTACGCTTTCGGCAGCGCATCACCCAGACCGTGCAAACGCTGGCAGCGCAGCATCCCGGCGAGCAGATTGTGGTGGTGGCGCACGGCGGCGTGATGGATGTGCTGTACCGCGCCGCCACCCGCCAGGAGATTCAGGCTCCGCGCACTTGGGACCTGGGCAATGCCACGATCAACCGCTTGCTATGGACACCCGATGGCCTGAGCCTGGTCGGCTGGGCTGACACGCAGCATCTGGAGGGCGACGAAGCACTGGATGAGTCAACGGCCTGACCCGTCATTCGGAGATCAGTGACTTCAAGGGGACGCAAAGTCCGCTCGCGGGCCATTTCTGCGGTTTAAGGCGCTGTTTTCGTCAATTTAGCAGCCAAAAGTGCCTGTAGCCCTTGTGGTGTATGCATAAACAGCTATTTATTAAATAGCGTTTTGTCTTTTTGCCTCATCCGCCCACGCCCGCGCCACACTGGCCGACAGCAGCAGCACGGCTGACGAGAAATAAATCCACATCAAGATCACCACCAGCGAGCCTGCTGCGCCATAGGCCGACACCACGGCGGCGGTGGACAAATACAGCGCCATCAGATGCTTGCCAAGGGCAAACAGAATTGCGCCAACGGCCGCCCCAATCACCAGGTAGCGCAGCGACGGTTTGGGCCCGGTGCTCATGCGCATCAGCGCCACAAACAGGCCGACACAGAATCCGAACGAGACCAGCTCGTTGATGGCGAAAGCTATTTTTTCCATCGACACATAACCGCCTGCCCAGCCCGTGAACAGCCCCAGAAACGTGGAGACAGCCAGCGATACCAGTAGCAAAAAGCCCACGGCCAAAATGTAGGCGACGCCGCGCAGCCGCAGAGACGCGCCATGCCACCATTTCTGCTCGGCCGCCTCGCCGGTTCCAACACGCCACAGCCGCTCAAACGCGTCCTGCAGTTCGGCAAACACGCCCGTGGCACCCGACAGCAGCAGCGCAAACGCGACCAGCGACGCCGTGACTCCCTGCGACGGCTCGCGCGCGCTGGCGATGGCCTGCTGCACCACCTGCGCGCCCTGCTCGCCCACCACGCCGCGAATCTGGCTCACCAGGCTGGTCTCAATGAAGCTGCGGTCAAGCCACCAGCCCAGCACGGCCACCAGCAACACCAGCAGCGGGGCCAGGCTCAAAATGCCGTAAAACGACATGGCCGCGCTCATGCGCATGCCATCGGCGTCAATCCACTGCGTGACGGCCCGCCACAGCGGCTGGTAAAAGTGGCGCAATGTCGCCATGCGGAACCTGGGGAGGGACAGCGTGGGCAGCGCTGTGGGGCGAAGGGTCGCTGGCATGTCTGGCGTGGCTGGCTTGCGCAAAGGTGAATCTGTGGAAGCTGTCGAAGCTGTGGAAGATGTGGAAGATGTGGGAGATGTGGGAGATGTGGCAGGGGCCTTTGATTCGGGCTGGGCACTCATCACAGGAGTATCGCCATGCTTCGCGGCCCGCGCTGCCAGACGCTGGCCCGCGCCAGCGTAGGCTGGCTCTTACGCTGGCGCGGCAAAAGTGCGACCACGCTGCAACCCAGCCTGTACGACACGTCCTACATCGCAACTTCGGCATGGCCGACAGACTGTCTTGACGGGCTGCGGCACAGTGCATCCATCGATTCGCAAGCGGCCTCATTCAGGGTTATCCAAAGCTGGCAAAGGTTGCAGGCAGGTCGATGAAACACAGTCAACTTATCCAACTTACCTGAAAGAATCATCATGAACAAAGATCAAGTCAAAGGACGCGTCGAAGAGGTCAAAGGCAGCGTCAAGGAAGTCGCTGGCAAAGTGGTTGGCAACAAGAAACTGGAAGCCGAAGGCAAGCTCGACAAAGCCGCTGGCAAGGTGAAAGCCGGTTATGGCGACCTGAAAGAAAACGTCGCGGACGCAGTCCGCAAGGCCTGACACGAAGATCTGACCTCGTCCGTGATGGCCGATGCCGAGCGGCTTCCTGCTGAGCGACGGGTTCGTCAGGCCAACTTGCCGCGCAGGTAGTCCAGCAGGGCCCGGTTGCGCGTCAAACGCATGCGGTCAGGCGTGGCCACGGCATTGATGTGCATGCCGAATTTGGTTACCGGAACCCAGTCGGTCAGCAGGCGCACCAGCCGCCCGGCGGCCAGGTCGTCCTCGCAGCAATACAGCGGCAGCAGGGCCACACCCAAGTCGGCCATGGCCGCGCTGGCCACTGCCTCGGCATTGTTGGCGTGATAGCGGCCCCGCACGCGCACGGTTTGCGAGTCTTCACCGCGCACCAGCAGCCACGCATCGTCCGCGCTCTCCCGCCAATAGCTCATGCACGGGTGCTGGGTCAAATCTACAGGAACCGCAGGAACCCCATTGCTTGACAAATACTGCGGCGAGGCGCAAATGATGGAATCAAGCCGCGCCACCGGCGTCACGATCAGGCCGTGGGCCACCACTGAGGTCATGCGCAGCGCCATGTCAATGCGCTCGTAGGCAATGTCCATCAGCCGGTCTTCCAGAAGCAATTCCACTTCAATGCCGGGGTGGCGGGCCAGAAACTCCGGCATCAGCCCGCCCAGCACTTTTTGCCCCCAAGACTCTGGTGCCGTGATGCGGATTTGCCCGCTGAGCGCCTGGCGCAGGTCGCGCAGGCTCTCATCCGCATCACTCAACGAGCGCAACGCTTGTCGTGCAAAACCGAGGTAAGTCTCGCCCGCCGGCGTGAGCACAATGCGCCGCGTGCTGCGCGCAAACAGCGTCGCCTGCACGGCGTGCTCAAGCTGGGCCACGCGCTTGCTGACCACGCTTTTGCTGATGCCCATGTCGTTCGCGCAGGCGCTTACGCTCAGGTGTTCCGCCACCTTGACAAAGGTGAGCAGCAGGTCGCTGGAAATATTCATTGTCAACTTTTCGAGAACAATCCGTTTGCATTTCAGCAGATGCGTTTTCAGCTGTCAATCAGTAGACTGGCAGCGGGAATGCAGGTCTGGTCCGCAAAACCAGGCCGCAGCCCAAAACAACCGCTTGCACCAAACTCTTGCCGAGCACGTCACTCTTACATTGAGATCGACCAGAAGGCTTGATAGGTGCCCCCACAGGAGACAAGATGACTGACAAAACGCTGATTTATGCCGACCCTATCACCGTCAATTGCCGCAAGGTGCTGGCGGGCATGGCCTTTCTTGAGGCGCCGTTTGAGCGGGTGCATGTAGACTACTTCAAGGGTGAGCACAAGGAAGCCGCCTACCTGGCCATCAACCCCAACGCATCGGTGCCCAGTCTGGTTGAAGGCGCGTTCGTGCTGTGGGAATCCAACGCGATTTTGCAGTACGTGGCCGACAAGCTGGGCCGCGACAGCGCCTACCCCAAAGACCTGCAAACGCGCGCCGACATCAACCGCTGGCTGCTGTGGGAGTCTTCAAGCTGGTTCCCCAACTGCTATTCCTTTTTGGTCGAAAACTGCGTCAAGCCGTTGCTGGGCTCCACCGCAGACCCCGCCGTGCTGGAGGCGCAAACGTTGCAGTTCAACAAGCTGGCGGGCATCCTGGAGGAGCGCCTGGCAAAAAGCCCTTGGGTTTGCGGCAACAACCCCACGATTGCCGACATCGCGCTCGCAGCCCCCATGCACCTGCATGGGTGGCAACAGTTGCCGCTGAATGACTTCCCCCATATCAAGCGCTGGCTGACCGAGCGGGTTGAAAAACTGCCTTGCTGGCACAACACTTATGTAGGGCCTGGCTTCTCCCTGACGCGGCCCTGATGCAATCCTGAAGACGCCGCCACCCCGTCATTTATAAAACTGTCAACCCAACCGCCAGCGCGCAGTCTACAGATTGCGCGCTGGCCGACCACCCCATGACCAGTGCAACATCTGTCCGAACCTCGCTCAATTACACGGTAGACAACGGCATCCCCCCCGACTACTACTTCTACGAGCCCAAGGAACCCATCACGCCCAACCCGCCGGGCACCGACGCACGCCGGGTCGATATCCATGACGGCTGGCCGCGCGTAGACGACTTTTCGCTTGACAAAGAGGGCTTTGCGCTCAAACCTTTCACCGAAAAGTTTGAACAGTTTGACGACGACGACGCGGTGCGCGCCGGGTTTTACGCCCAGGTCGTCAATTTCGTCAAGCAGCACACTGGCGCCCGCCGGGTTGAGGTGTTCGACCACACCATCCGCAAGCGTCTGCCAGCAGATTTGAAGCAGCAAACCACCGTGCAGCGCCCAGCCGTGCTGCTGGTGCACAGCGACTACACCGTGGCATCCGGGCCGCAGCGCGTGCGCGATCTTTTCCCAGCCGAGGCGGACGGACTGCTTGAACGCCGCGTGGCATTTTTCAACGTCTGGAAGCCGCTGTACCGCCGGGTCGAAGAGTTGCCGCTGGCCATGTGCGATGCTACCACCCACGTGCCAGCCGACATGCTGCGAATGGATTTGAAATACGCCGAGCGCACGGGGGAAATCTACGTCATGCGGTTTTCACCCGAACACCGCTGGTATTATTTTCCGCAGATGGAGCCCACCCAGGCGCTGATGCTCAAGACCTACGATTCAGAGACCGATGGCCGCGCCCGCTTCATGGGCCACAGCGCGTTTGAAGACCCCACCTCGCCGCCTGATGCCATGCGCCGTGAGAGCATTGAGGTGCGGACGATGGCGTTTTTTTAAAAGTCAGTCTCAATCGCCCGGCGGGTTTCATCCCCTGCTTTTCAGATCACTTCAAACAGTCCGTCACTGCTTTTGGGCGGCGTCACACCCAAATGCCGGTACGCCGCCATGGTGGCAATGCGCCCGCGCGGCGTGCGCTGCAAATAGCCCTGCTGGATGAGGTAGGGCTCGATCACATCTTCAATCGTCTCGCGCTCTTCGCCAATGCTGGCCGCAATGTTGTCCAGCCCGACCGGCCCACCATCAAAGCGGTGAATCACGGCCTCCAGCAGTTTGCGGTCCATCACATCAAAGCCCTGCGGGTCCACGTCCAGCATGGCCAGCGCGCGGTTGGCAATATCCAGCGTGATGCTGCCCGTGCCCTTCACATCGGCATAGTCGCGCACACGGCGCAGCAGCCGGTTGGCAATGCGCGGGGTGCCGCGTGAGCGCCGGGCAATCTCAAAGCCGCCCTTCTCGTCCGTCGGCACCTTAAGCAAGCCCGCGCTGCGGTGCACGATGCGGGCCAGCTCTTCGGCGGTGTAAAACTCCAGCCGCGCCACAATGCCAAAGCGGTCGCGCAGCGGGTTGGTCAACATGCCCGCGCGCGTGGTGGCGCCCACCAGCGTGAACGGCTGCAAATCCAGCTTGATGGAGCGCGCCGCCGGGCCTTCGCCAATCATGATGTCGATCTTGTAGTCTTCCAGCGCGGGGTACAAAATCTCTTCGACCACGGGGCTCAAGCGGTGGATTTCATCGATGAACAAAACGTCGTTCTTCTCAAGATTGGTCAAAAGCGCCGCCAGATCTTTGGGCTTTTCGAGCACCGGCCCGCTGGTCTGGCGCAGGTTGACGCCGAGTTCATGCGCAATGATGTGGGAGAGCGTGGTTTTGCCCAGCCCTGGCGGCCCAAACAGCAGCACATGGTCCAGCGCCTCCGAACGCATTTTGGCCGCGCTGATGAAAATCTCAAGCTGCTCGCGGATTTTGGCCTGGCCCACATATTCGTCCAGCAGCTTGGGCCGCAACGCGCGCTCAATGGCTTCCTCCTGCGGGGACGCGGGCACGCCGGACACCACGCGCTTCGGGTGCGGGGCGAACTCGTCGCTGAAACTATCGGTTTTGATGGTCACTGTGTTGAATTAAACGGGATGCCTTGGACAG
>JAYVNK010000115.1:0-5958 GCA_043758475.1 Comamonadaceae bacterium
ATGGCTAGAGGCCAATTTCATGGATTTTTTTAGGCGAATTGGCTGCTACAAAGCGTCAATTTCGCTGGAAATGGACTTGGAGGCCTCAAAAGTTCAAGGTCCGCTTGTCCACTGCCAGCGCCGCTTCCTTGGTCGATTCGCTCAAGGACGGATGCGCATGGCAGATGCGGGCGATGTCTTCGCTGCTGGCCCTGAATTCCATCGCCATCACGCACTCGGCAATCAGCTCGCTGGCCATCGGGCCAACGATGTGCACTCCCAAAATCTCATCGGTGATGGCATCGGCCAGCATCTTGACCATGCCCGTGGTGTCGCCCAAAGCGCGCGCACGGCCATTGGCGAGAAACGGGAAGGTGCCCGCCTTGTAGGCGCGCCCTGCGGCTTTGAGCTGCTGCTCGGTCTGGCCCACCCAGGCAATCTCGGGCGATGTGTAGATGACCCACGGCACGGTGTTGAAGTTGACGTGTGGATGCTGGCCCGCAATGCGCTCGGCCACGGCCACGCCCTCCTCCTCGGCCTTGTGCGCCAGCATCGGGCCGCGCACCACATCGCCCACCGCCCAGACGTTGGGCAGATTGGTTTTGCAGTGGTCGTCCACGGTGATCATGCCGCGCTCATCCAGCTTCAAGCCCACCGCTTCGGCGTTCAAGCCGATTGTGTTGGCTGTGCGGCCAATGGAGATGATGAGTTTGTCAACGCTCAGCGTCTGCGCTTCGCCGTTGGCGTTGGTGTAGGCAATGGAAACGCCTTTTTTGTCGGACTTGATGTCGCCCACCTTCACGCCCAACTCGATCTTCAAACCCTGCTTGTCAAACGCTTTCTTGGCCTCTTTGGCAATTTGCTCGTCCACCAAACCGAGGAAAGTCGGCAACCCCTCAAGCACCGTCACCTGCGCGCCCAGTCGCCGCCAGACCGAGCCCATCTCCAACCCAATGACACCAGCGCCAATCAGGCCCAGTTTTTTCGGCACAGCGCCGATGTTCAACGCGCCATCGTTCGACAAAATGTTCAGCTCGTCAAACGGCGCGCCTGGCAACGCGCGGGCGTTGGAGCCGGTGGCAATGATGATGTGCTTGCCTTGGATGATTTCTTCAGCAGCGCCTGCCACCTTGACCTCATAGCCGCCCGCCGCCGCATCGGGCGCCGCAGCTTTCACAAACGAACCACGCCCGTGCAAGAAAGTGATCTTGTTCTTTTTGAACAGGTACAGAATGCCATCGTTGTTCTGCTTGACCACCGTGTCTTTGCGGCCCAGCATCTTGGCAACATCCATCGTCAAATCTTTCAGCCCTATGCCATGGTCTGCAAAGTGATGTCCAGCATGCTCGTAATGCTCTGAAGACTGTAGCAAGGCTTTACTGGGTATGCAGCCCACATTGGTGCAAGTGCCGCCAGGAGCAGGCCCGCCCTTGGCGTTTTTCCACTCATCCACACAGGCCACGCTGAAGCCTAGCTGCGCCGCACGGATGGCCGCGATGTAGCCGCCGGGGCCAGCGCCGA
This sequence comes from Comamonadaceae bacterium, assembly GCA_043758475.1. Lineage (GTDB taxonomy): Bacteria > Pseudomonadota > Gammaproteobacteria > Burkholderiales > Burkholderiaceae_C > JANYCG01. Next base: position 1,501 of record JAYVNK010000115.1, read on the forward strand.
TGACGATGACGTCGAATTGTTTGGACATGGTTTGACTTGCCCTAAATGTCGAAGAGCAGCCGCGCCGGGTCTTCCAGCGCTTCCTTCATGGCCACCAGGCCCAGAACGGCTTCGCGGCCGTCGATGATGCGGTGGTCGTAGCTCATGGCGAGGTAGTTCATGGGGCGCACGACGATGACGCCGTTTTCCACCACGGCCCGGTCTTTGGTGGCGTGCACGCCCAGGATGGCCGACTGCGGCGGGTTGATGATGGGCGTGGAAAGCATCGAGCCAAACGTGCCGCCATTGCTGATGGAGAACGTGCCGCCCGTCATCTCTTCAATGCCCAGCTTGCCGTCGCGCGCCTTGGTGCCGTATTCGGCAATTTTCTTCTCGATGTCGGCAAAGCTCATCTGGTCGGCATTGCGCAAGATCGGCACCACCAGGCCGCGCGGGCTGCCGACGGCTATGCCAATGTCAAAGTAGCCGTGGTAGACGATGTCGTTGCCATCAACCGACGAGTTGATCACCGGGTATTTTTTGAGGGCATGCACCGCCGCCTTGACGAAGAAGCTCATGAAGCCAATCTTGACACCGTGCTCTTTCTCAAATTTTTCCTGGAAACGCTTGCGCATCTCCATCACCGGGGCCATGTTGACCTCGTTGAAGGTGGTCAAAATGGCATTGGTGGATTGTGATTGCAGCAGGCGCTCGGCAATGCGGGCACGCAGGCGGCTCATGGGCACGCGCTGCTCCGGGCGGTCGCCCAACGACACGGATTTTGCTGCAACTTGGGGCATAGAAACGGCTGTAGCCCTTGTTGTAGCTACACTAATTGCTACTGATTTAGGATTATTTCCAGCTGAGATGGCACCCAGAACGTCGCCCTTGGTAACCCGGCCATCTTTGCCGGAGCCAGCCACCAAGCCTGGCGCCAGCCTGTTGTCGGCCATCAGCTTGGCGGCTGAGGGCATGGCAACACCGGCCATTGATCCAACAGCAGCGGAGCCGCCTGACGACTGCGCCGACGATGCGGGCGCTGATGGGGACGCGGATTTGGGCGCAGCAGCAGCAGCAGCCGGTGCCGAAGCACCGGCCTTGCCTTCAGTGTCAATGCGGGCGATCAGCTGCTCAGCCGCCACCGTGGCACCGTCCCCCACCACCAGCTCGGCCAGCACGCCAGCGGCAGGTGCGGGCACTTCCAGCACCACTTTGTCGGTCTCTATCTCGATCAGTATCTCGTCAATGGCAACAAAGTCGCCCGCTTTCTTTTTCCACTGCAACAGGGTCGCCTCCGCCACTGATTCAGACAGCTGGGGGACTTTCACTTCTACGATAGCCATTTCAGATACTCCAATTTTTATATCGATGGGGCGGCACTGCGAACACCCCACAATCACAATCAATCCACGATCAAACCAGGCTCATTCCAGGGATACCGTGGATCCGGCTTTGCCGGGCCACTGGTATCGCCCCCTGCAAGGGGGGGGGTGGCGAAGCGCCAGCGCAGCCTGGGGGTAAGCCACTACTTGGTGAGCACAAAGCCCTTGAGCTTGCCAAATGCACCGTCCACCAGCGCCTTTTGCTGCTCCTGGTGCAGGTGGGAATAGCCGACTGCGGGTGACGCCGAGGCCGCGCGGCCCGAGTAACCCAGACGTTGGCCATCCACCATGTTTTCGTGAATGTAGTGCTGCACAAAGAACCAGGCGCCCTGGTTCTGCGGCTCGTCCTGGCACCACACGATGTCGCTCACGTTCGGGTACTTTTTCAGCTCCGCAGCAAAGGCCTTGTGCGGGAACGGATAGAGCTGCTCAACACGCAACAGCGCCACATCGTCGTCGCCCTTTTCTTCGCGCCGGCGCGCCAGGTCGTAATACACTTTTCCCGAGCACGCCACCACGCGCTTGACCTTGTCTGCCTTCTTGACAACCTCTTCCTTGTTCTCGGGAATCACCGTCTGGAAGCCGCCCTTGGTGAATTCGTTGAGCGGCGACGCGGCATCTTTGGCGCGCAAGAGCGACTTGGGCGTCATGATGATCAGCGGCTTGCGCAGGTTGCGAACCATCTGGCGGCGCAGCACGTGGAAGATCTGGCTGGCCGTGGTGGGCTGCACGATCTGCATGTTGGTGTCTGCGGCCAGTTGCATGAAGCGCTCCAGCCGGGCCGAGCTGTGCTCTGGGCCCTGCCCTTCGTAGCCGTGTGGCAGCATCAGCGTGATGCCATTCACACGGCCCCACTTGACCTCGCCGGAGGCGATGAACTGGTCAATAACCACCTGCGCGCCATTGGCGAAATCGCCAAACTGCGCTTCCCATATCACGAATGTGTTGGGGTCATTGGACGCATAGCCGTACTCAAACGCCAGCACCGCTTCTTCCGACAATATTGAGTCGATGACCACAAACGGGGCCTGGTTGGGCGCCACGTTTTGCAGCGGCGTGTAGGTGCCTTCGTCAAACTTCTCGCGGTTCTGGTCGTGAATCACGGCGTGGCGGTGGGTGAAGGTGCCGCGCCCGCAGTCTTCCCCGCTCAAGCGTACCGGGTAGCCACTGGCCACCAGCGACGCAAACGCCATGTGCTCACCCATGCCCCAGTCCACCGCCAGCTCCCCACGGCCCATCGCGGCGCGGTCCGCGTAGACTTTTTTCACCAACTGGTGTGGTGCCACACTGTCGGGAATGGTGGAGATTTTTTCCGCCAGGCGCTTCCATTCGGCGGTGGGCAGTGCGGTGTCGCCGGCATCGGTCCACTTCTTGTTCAAATACGGCAACCAATCGACCGCGTATTTGTTCTTGAAGTTGGTGATGACGGGATCGAACGTGTTCTTGCCCGCATCCAGCGCAGCGCGCGTGGCTTTCACCATGTCGTCGCCGAGCGCAGCACCCATGCCTTGCGCTGACAACTTGTCGGCGTACAGCCTGCGCGTGCCGGGATGCACCGCAATTTTTTTGTACATCAGCGGCTGAGTCAGCGCCGGGGTGTCCTGCTCGTTGTGGCCCAGTTTGCGGAAGCAGATGATGTCCACCACCACATCTTTATGGAATTCCATGCGGTATTCCAGCGCGAGCTGGGTTGCCAGCACCACCGCTTCGGGGTCGTCGCCATTGACGTGCAACACCGGTGCTTCGATCATCTTGACGACATCGGTGCAGTACAGCGTGGAGCGGCTGTCGCGCGGGTCGCTGGTGGTGAAACCAATCTGGTTGTTGATGACGATGTGCACCGTGCCACCAGTGAAATAGCCTCGGGTTTCAGCCAGCGCCAGCGTCTCCATCACCACGCCCTGCCCTGCAAAAGCGGCGTCGCCATGCACCAGCACGGGCAGCACTTGCAGGCCCTTGGGATCGGCGCGGCGGTCCATGCGGGCGCGCACCGAGCCTTCCACCACAGGGTTGACGATTTCAAGATGCGACGGGTTGAATGCAAGCGTCAGGTGCACCGGGCCGCCAGGGGTGGAGACGTCTGAGCTGAAGCCCTGGTGGTATTTGACGTCACCACTGGGCAGGTCTTCGCGCGCGGTATGGTCGAATTCGGCAAACAGGTCCGACGGCACCTTACCCAGAGAGTTGACCAGCACATTGAGCCGACCCCGGTGCGCCATGCCAATCACGATTTCCTGCAGGCCAACTGCGCCGCCGCGCTGGATCAGCTCGTCCATGCTGGCAATGAAGCTCTCGCCGCCTTCGAGCGAAAAGCGTTTTTGACCCACGTATTTGGTGTGCAGAAAACGCTCCAGGCCCTCGGCAGCAGTCAGGCGGTCCAGGATGTGCAGCTTTTTCTCAGCCGTGAATTGGGGCTTGCTGCGGATGCCCTCAAGCTTTTGCTGCCACCAGCGCTTCTGGTTCTGGTCGGTGCTGTACATGAATTCGGCGCCAATCGTGCCGCAATATGTCTCGTGCAGGGCGTTCAGCAGCTCGCGCAGCGGCATGCTGTCTTTGCCGAAGAAGGTGTTGCTGGTATTGAACACGGTCTCTTGATCGGCGTCATTGAAGCCGTAAAACGAAGGCTCCAGATCAGGGATCTTTTCGCGCTCGGTGCGCTTGAGCGGGTCCAGGTCGGCCCAGCGGACTCCCACGTTGCGGTAGGCCGCGATCAACTGCTGCACCGCCGTGCGTTTGCGGCCCATTTCGGAATCCGCCCCGGTGGCCATCACCACACGGGTGCCGCCCAGTTTGGCGCGCTCTGCAAAGGCATTGACCACCGGCAGGTGCGGCACGTCTTTGGTGTTGCTGCCGTCTACCGCAGGCACGTACTGCAAGGCGTCAAAATAATCGCGCCATGAATCCGGGACGCTGCCGGGGTTGCTGAGGTAGTTTTCGTACATCTCCTCAACGTAAGGCGCATTGCCGCCGAACAGGTAGGAATTGGACCTGTTTTGTTGCATCATATTTCGCTCACCTTTTGTCCCGGTTTCCAGGACTACGATGGGTTGATCAACCTTCCGCGGCCCGGTTTTACCGGTTGGCGGATTGCAAACGC
>JAYVNK010000116.1:0-5928 GCA_043758475.1 Comamonadaceae bacterium
GCTGGCTGATCGTTAATTTGCGCGTTGCATCGTTGTCTGCCGGCTGGGATACCCAGTGGGTGGGGCACACGGTGCCACAAGCCTGGCTGTTTCTGGGCCGATCAGTGACATTGGCTGCCTACTACGTGCTGACACTGACCCTTTTCAAAACCATTTTCAAGGAGGACCTTGAGCGGGTGGGCTATTCCTTCCTGGTTAAGTGGACGCAGTGGACGTGCCCGCCACTGCTCCTGTTGTCACTGGCATTGCCCTACTCGACATTTTTGCCCGTACTTTGGGTCACAACAGGCTTAGGCATCGCGATGCTGGTTTTCTTCCTGATACGAATCATTTTGAAAACCCGCTCACAGGTCGCCATCTGGTACAGCGCTTCGCTGGCCATCACCCTCTTTGCAAGCCTCTACGAAGTCCTGTCTGCCGCCTTAGGCTTCAAGGGCCTGATCGGAGCTGTCAACAGCGTTACGGCGGCGCTGGCCTCCAGCTTGCTGGCGTCATTGGCCATTGCAGCGCAGATGCGCCAGGAGCACCAGCAGCGGCTGGCGGTGCAGGCCGAGTTGCAGCACACGTTTGACGCCATGCCGATTGGCCTGTTCACGCTGGACTTGCGGGGCCGGTTCATGAGCGCCAACCCGGCACTGTTGAAAATGCTGGGCCGGGGCGTCATGGAGCGCGGAACCAACACCTGGCAGCGCTACTTCAGTGCAGGCGCATGGACCCGGTTGCACCACCTGGTGCATACCGAGACCGACGGCGAGATGGAACTTCATGGTAATTCAAAACTGCTGGACGGTGGCGAACCGGCCCGCTTTTTGGTAAAAGCAACGCTGGCCCGAGACAAGATTGAGGGCTCGTTGCAGGATGTCACCGCCAAGTCGCAGGCGACTGAAAGCCTGGTATTCCAGGCTAACAACGACCCGTTGACCAAGGTATTCAACCGGCGCGGCATTGAGAAGGCGCTCAACAACGCCATGGCCCACCTGGCAGAGGGCAAACCGGTTGCGCTGGCCTACCTGGATCTGGACCGGTTCAAGCTGATCAATGACCTGTACGGCCATAGCGCTGGCGACGTGGTGTTGAAGCAAGTCTGCGACCGCGTGCAAAGCATGATTTCCGGGTCTGTGCAGTTTGGCCGTGTCGGGGGCGACGAATTTGTCCTGGTGCTGGCAGACACAAAAATGCCGGCTGCGCGCCAGATTTGCTGCGGCATTGTTGAAAGCATTGGCAACACCGCCTACCAGGTGGGAGACCGGGCGTTTCACGTGCGCGGCTCCATAGGGTTGATCGAAGTCAGCCCAGGCATGGAGGTCAAGGATGCCGTGTCCACCGCTGACCGCGCCTGCCGCGAAGCCAAGATGGGCAACTGTGACGGCCTGGTGGTGTACGAGAAAAATGCCAAGGCTTTCCAGCAGCATGAGGCCGAGCTGAAGCTGGTTGATCTGCTCTCCACCAAGGCTGCCACCGACGGCCTGTTTCTGGTGATGCAGCCCATCATGTCGCTCATTGCACCCCATGAATCTCTCAACTTCGAAGTGCTTTTGCGCATGAAGGACAAAGCTGGCGGGATGGTGCCGACTGACCGCCTGATCAAGGCGGCTGAGATCAGTGGCCGCATGGGCATGATTGACCGTTGGGTGCTGTCAACCACCCTGACCTGGCTGAACCAGCATTGCGGGATGATGAAGCACACCAAATTTGTCTGCATGAATTTGAGCGGCGCCTCTCTGAACGACGAGAAGTTCATGCAGGACGTGTACACGATGCTGGAGAGCAACCTGCACATCGTCAACCATCTGTGCCTTGAGATCACCGAGAGCGTCGCCTTGCATGACCTAGGCAACACGAAACGGTTTGTTGAGAAAGTTCGTGGTTACGGCGCCAAAGTGGCGCTGGATGATTTTGGAGCCGGCTACACCTCGTTCTCGTATCTGAAGGAGTTGACTGCGGACTTGCTCAAGATTGACGGCAGCTTCATTGTTGACATGAACCGGCATCCGGGCAACGTGGCGATTGTTGAGGCGATTGTGAGCCTGGCGCGAAACCTCGGCATGAAAACGATTGCCGAATGGGCTGAAGACACCGCGACCGTGCAGACGCTGGTCGACATCGGGGTTGACTATGTCCAGGGCTATGTTGTGGCGCGACCGCAGCCGCCTGCGAACCTGCTGACAGCGGCTTCGTCAGCCAGCTTTATCGAAGACGAAGAGCTGGCAATGTATGTCTCAATGATCGGGAAAACCGAGGCCAACCGGGCTCAGGTGGAGTTGTTCCAGCAGTCAAAAATGCAAAGCCTGCACTAGCAGGCCCTGACTTGCCCATGGCTCAGGCGCTGCGCAAGGCACGCCGCAGTTCAGCACCAATTTCGGGTTTGTCGGCAAATGGGTCAGTCGGGTTGCGGGCCTGCAAAATGTCTTCCATTCGCGTCTGCACCGACTTGATCGCCTTGGGGTGGCTGTAGATGTAAAAGCGGTTCTCTGCCATCGCATCGAACACCCTCTGCGCCACGTCTGCAGCGCTTACTTTCCCACTGGTCACTGCCTTGCTAGTCATGGCCTGCCCTACGAGCTGGCTTTTTGTGGGTTGGGCACCCGCGTCCAGCATGTCTTGCGGCCGGTTGCGGCCACTGTCATTGATGCCGGTCGCCACAAAAAACGGGCACAGCACACTGGCGCCGACCTGATCGGTGACCAATGACAAATCCTGGTACAGCGTTTCTGACAGGCTGACGACAGCGTGCTTGCTTACGTTGTAAACCCCCATATTGGGCGGGTTCAGCAGGCCCGCCATGCTGGCGGTGTTGACGATGTGGCCCCGGTAAGTGGGGTCTTTCCTGGCTGCGTCCAGCATCATGGGCGTGAAGGTGCGAATGCCGTGCACCACGCCCATCAGGTTGACGCCCAGCACCCAATCCCAGTCTTTCAGCGTGTTTTCCCAAATCAGGCCCCCAGAACCTACCCCGGCGTTGTTGAACACGAAATGGGGCGCGCCAAAGCGCTTGAAGGTGGCTTGACCCAAAGCATCAAACTGTGAGGCGTCCGATACGTCAATCTTGAATGGCAACACGCTGGCACCGGCTGCCTGCAATTGCGCAGTGCACTTGTCCAGTGCATCCTGCTGCACGTCGGCCAGCACCAGGTTCATGCCGAGTTTGGCACCAATGCGCGCGCACTCAAGGCCAAAGCCGGAGCCCGCACCGGTGAGTACGGCGGTTTTGTTTTTGAAATCTTTGATCATGCGGTGACTCGTTTAAAGGAAGAATTTAAGCGGGTTGCGGGATGTAATTTTTGGCCAGCATCAGGCCTCTGCCTTTTTAAGCACAAAGCCAATCCGGGGAAAGTGCACATGCACCGTGCCTGCACGCTCGTCCTGGCGGCGCAAGGTGTAGTGCATGCGGGTGGCTGCGACCAGCTCGCCTTCAGTGGGCTCAGGGCCGAAGCTCTCGCTGGCGATGGTGACGCGGCTGCCCAGCGGGATGCCATGCTCGTCCTGGAATGGATTACTGTCGAAAATGCCCGTAGCCCTTGTGGACAGTGCACAAGTAGCTATTGACTCAGTAGCATTTGAGGGTGTCATTGCGCCATGCCCCAGCGCAGCCATGCGGTCCATCCATGTCAGCACGGCAGGGGTTGCGTCCAGAATGCCGGCCATCACGGGCGTCTGCGTGCGGGTGAACCACAGCGGGTGGTAGGCGGCAAAGTCGGCAACGCAGGGCGCGCTGCCCATGAGGTACGGCTGGTCTTGCAGCATGTTGGTCAGGCGCCGCAGGTAGCTGCGGTAGGTGCTAGCGGCGTCTGCGGGTGCCGTTCGTGGCATACCCAGACGCATTTTGGTCCGGTCTTCACCAAACACCTTGGCAATCGGGCCCCACTTGTCTGGCGGACCCCCGCCAAATAGCTGGGCTGCGCCCTTGGGGCTGAAGTTGTAGGCCATGGCCGTCCAGAACAGCCGGTCGTCCGCCCACTGCGCCAGAATGCGCGCCATGCCCTTGTGGCTGGCCGGGTACAGGCTGGGCGACGGTGCCAGGTGCTCCAGCACGTCGCAGATCAACGCCGTATCGCAGTAAATATCAGAGCCGATTTGCAGGAACGGCGTCTTGCGGTAGCCGCCCGTGAGCGCGACCACGTCGGGCTTGGGCATGATGCTGGGCACGATGACAGACTTCCAGGCCAGTTTTTTGTAGCCCAGGATCAGGCGGATCTTTTCCGAGAAAGGCGAAGAAGGGTACTGGTGAAGGATGATATCGGCCATGGGGGTCTCCAAAAAAATCAAGAGGTTTTTTAAAAGGGCGCGCGCGGCATGGCGCGCGAAAGGATGGCATCGAAATCAGTGCTGGCAGCCAGCGTGCCAAACGTCTGGCCCCAATTGCCCGCCAGCCGGGAATCACAAAACGCCTGGAATACGGCGGGCGGCGCGGTCTGATACAACAGCGCCGCCTGCACGGCAAGCGCCACGTCCTGCGCCAACAAGCGCGCTTGCACTTCCGAAGCCATGTCTTCGATGCGCCCAGCCAGCGCGGCGCACAGCCGGTCAAGCGCGGCATGGGCGCCCTTGGCCGGGGCCAGCTCGGCCGCCAGCGCCGCAGCGGTGTCGCCCTTGCGCAGCGCCCGCAGCAAATCCAGCGCCATGATGTTGCCAGCGCCCTCCCAGATCGAATTTAACGGCATTTCACGGTAGATGCGCGCCATGAAGCCGTGGCCGCCCTCCTCGACATAGCCATTGCCGCCCAGGCATTCCATGGCTTCCTGCGCGAAGGCGCTGCCGCGCTTGCAGATCCAGAATTTGGCGACCGGCGTCAGCAGCCGCCCCATGATGGCTTCATGCGGGTCGGTGGGGTGGTCAAACGCACGCGCCAGGCGGATCGCCAGCGCGGTGGCGGCTTCTGATTCAAGCGCCAAGTCGGCCAGCACGTTTCGCATCAGCGGCTGGTCGATCAGGCGCTTGCCAAAAGCCATGCGCTGGGACGTGTGATGCAGTGCAATGCTCAAGGCTTGGCGCATCAGCCCGCTGGTGCCCAGGGCGCAGTCCAGCCGCGTCATGGTGCCCATCTCAAGGATTTGCTGGATGCCACGGCCCTCTGCCCCCACCAGCCAGGCAGTCGCGCCATCAAATTCGACTTCGGAGCTGGCGTTGGCTTTGTTGCCGAGCTTGTCCTTGAGGCGCTGGATGTGGATACTGTTGAGCGTGCCGCTGCTGTGCGGGTTTGCAAAATCAGGAAGCATGCGTGGCAGAAACAGGCACGACAGGCCGACTTCGGTTTGCGCCAGCAACAAAAATGCGTCGCACATCGGGGCGGAGAAAAACCATTTGTGGCCGACCAGCGTGAAGCGCTTTCCCCACGCATCCGAGCCCGCAGCCGTGGCGCGCGTGGTATTGGCCCGCACGTCAGAACCGCCCTGTTTCTCCGTCATGCCCATGCCCATGGTGAGCCCGGTCTTTTGCGAGAACACCTTGAGTGCGGGGTCGTATTCGCGCCGCATGAGCTTGGGCGACCACTGCGCAAATATCGCGGCGTTGCTGCGCAGTGCGGGCGTCACAGCATAGGTCATTGAGATCGGACACAGGATGGATGGCTCCAGTTCGGTGAACAGCATGAAGCCTGCGGCGCGCAGGACGTGGGGTGACGGTGACTTGGGCGTGGACCGGCCATCTGCAGTTGATGCGGTCTTCTCTGGTGAACCACCCTGCCATGGCGTGCCATGCAAGCCCGCATCCACCGCCACGGCCATCAGCGCATGGTACGAGGGGTGAAACTCAACTTCGTCCAGGCGATGTCCAAAACGGTCATGGCTGCGCAACTGTGGCGTATTTACATTGGCCAGCCGGGCGTGGGTCTGCATGGCCTCGCTGCCGAGCGTTTCACCCAACGCACTCAAGCTGCCGGTGTCCACCAACGGCGCGTTGAATTTGAGCGCATCCTGCAGCGCGCGGTTG
>JAYVNK010000117.1:0-5924 GCA_043758475.1 Comamonadaceae bacterium
ACACTCAAGAAGAGGTCGTTGATCTTCATTCTGCGGGTCATCGCTTCTGCAGGATTCAATTCTCCGGTGACACTTCTTTGGTTTTCATCGCTCGTGCGGACTGGCAACCCGTCTGCCATCAATTGCGCTGCGCTATGAAACTCATGCATGCGCCATGGGGATGAGTTAGATGCTCCTGAATCACCTCAACGTGGTCGAAGCCAGCCAATTTGAACGCGCCCAGCATGTCTTCCCGGCTAAGCCAACTGGCTACCGGCCTGTTGCCGCCCCAAAATTTGTCCAAACTCATGTCCGGATAAGCAAGCTCATGGTAGGTGAACTGGCGCGAGTTCAGCTCCACTTTGCGCGGCGTTCGCCGCAGGCCGGGGTAATGCTCGGGATCAAAATAATGTGACCAGACGAAGCACTTCTTGGTCCGGCTGGCAATCAGCTCAATCAACTTGAGCGGCTCGGCCATGTGGTACAGCACGCCCGAGGCAAAAATCATGTCAAACGTCCTGTCAGTCTCCTGCAGAAACAGCGAGAAATCACCGAGCAGAAATTTGACTCTTTCAATATTCAGCAGCTCCTTGACCAGCAGGCACTTCAGATAGGCCTCACGGTTGGCTTCGACCGCAGTGACATTGGCACCAAGCTGCGCCAGGGCATAGGTCTGCCCTGCTTCCAGCGGCCCAAGCTCGAGTGTCTCCATGCCATCCAGCCTGCCGTTGCTGCCGAGAAACTGTGCTGCCAGCGGCACCCGCGAGTCAGTTACAAACATCTCGGCCGTGCCCCCCTCCAGCCCGGGGTAGACGCGACTGAAATCCGAGGCCCACTTGCCCGAAAAAATGTCAATCAGATTTTGGGCAGCAGGTGCCCGTAGTTCGAATTTGTTGAAATCAGTCAATGTATTGCCCCTTGCGTCAGCAGCCGTGATTTTATCGTGGGAACCATGGCATCATCGCGTCAAACCACATTCACGCCGGAGCGCCATGACTGACCCAATAGAAGCCGCAGAGCAGATCTATGCCAGCCATTTGCGCAAAGCCAAGGACGACCCCTATCACGCCGTTCTCACAAACTTTCTGGACCGCGCCAACGCCATTGTTGAACCCGTCATTCTGGAAATCGGCGCCCGCGAAGTCAGTGGTTCAAGCCTGCGCCCGCATTTCGACCGGCCAGGTGGCTATACCGGAATGGACATCCATGCGGGTACCGGCGTTGACGTGGTGGGCGATGTCCATCAACTCTCCTCATTGTTTCCTGCAAACCACTTTGATGCCGTTTGCTCCGTGTCGGTTTTTGAGCATCTGGCGTTTCCGTGGAAGGCGGTCATGGAGATCAACAGCGTCCTAAAGTTCGGAGGACTTTGCTTTGTCTCGACGCACCCGGTCTGGCCGCCGCACGAACTGCCGTGGGACTTTTGGCGTTTTCCATTGGCTGGACTCAGGCTGCTGTTCAGTGAAGCCCTGGGCTTTCGAGTGCTGGAAGCGACTGAAGGCCTGCCGGGCCGCGTCCATTCGATGGTTGATGACCCGCCTACCCGCGGCCTGCCCTACTTTGAATTGAACCTCGGCGTCGCCTTGATTGCCGAAAAAATCGCTGACTATGATCGGGAAAAGCTCCGGTGGGACGTGCCGATAGACGCGGTGCTGGACACGCTTTATCCGAAGCGATAGCGTGGGTTAGTCCATTTGCGGTGGCGCAGGAGCTGCTGCACCGGTTCGTCCCCCGACGCGTTTGACGACAACCGCGATCGGATCATCTGGCGCTGATCCCGCTTTCGGACATCCGCTTAAACTCCTCTCATGCCCGCCTACACCTTCGAAGCCCTCACCGCCGACGGCCAGACCCGCAAGGGCGTGATGCAGGCCGACACGGCCCGCGTGGCGCGTGGGTTGCTGCGCGCGCAGGCGCTGGTGCCTGTGCTGGTGGAGGCGGTGTCGGCAGGGGCTGTGGGCGACGGATCGAAACCAGGCGGCGGTTTGAATCCGTCAATCTTCACCCGCCGCGTCTTCAACACCACCGGCCTCGCCATCTGGACGCGCCAGATCGCCGGGCTGGTGTCGTCGGGCCTGCCGCTGGAGCGGGCGCTGACATCGCTCTCTGACGAGGCGCAGGATGAGGCGCAGCGCAACCTGGTGGCCATGCTGCGCTCTGAAGTCAATGGCGGGACCACGTTTGCAAAAGCGCTGTCGCAGCATCCGCGCGAGTTCTCTGAGATTTACGTGGCGGTGATTGGCGCTGGGGAGCAAAGCGGCAACCTGGGCCTGGTGCTGGAGCGCCTGGCCGATGACCTGGAAGAGCAGCAGGCGCTCAAGGCCAAGCTGATTGGCGCGGCCCTGTACCCGGCCATCGTCACGCTGGTGGCGATCGTGATTGTGATGTTTCTGCTGGGCTATGTGGTGCCGCAGGTGGCCAACGTGTTTGCGGGCAGCAAACGCGCACTGCCGCTGTTGACCACGCTGATGCTAGGCCTTGGGAATTTTGTGCGCGACTATGGCTGGCTGATGCTGCTTGTTATCATAATAATAGCTGCTTGTGCACGCCTGATGTGGGCTAGCATCATATTTCGCGAGAAATTTGATGCATTCTGGCTGACTTTGCCGGTACTGGGCCGCCTGAGCTGCGGCTACAACGCTGCGCGCTTCGCCAGCACTTTGGCCATGCTGGCACAGGCGGGCGTGCCGATCCTCAAGGCCTTGCAGGCCGCGGCCGACACGCTGTCCAACCGGGCCATGCGCGCGGATGCCTTGCAGGCACTGGTGCTGGTGCGTGAGGGTGCGCCGCTGGCATCGGCCCTGGCGCAGAAGAAGCGCTTCCCCGGCCTGTTGGGCATGTTTGCCCGGCTGGGCGAGCAGACCGGCCAGTTGCCCCTGATGCTGGGCCGCGCCGCCAAGCAGCTCAGCACCGAGGTGCAGCGCCGCTCCCTGCAACTGGCCACCATCGCCGAGCCGCTTCTGATTGTGGGCATGGGGCTGGTGGTGATGTTGATTGTGCTGGCGGTGCTGCTGCCGATCATTCAGCTCAATCAACTCGTGAAATGATGCCCCCACGTTCGCTCACTGCGTGTAGCTCTCTGCCCCGCGAAGGGGGCCGTGCCTGGCGTGGGGCGCCCCTACGCGGCGGCGAATAACACGATGACAGCCACGCTTGACGGCAAACTGGTGGTCGCGATCTCGTCGCGCGCGCTGTTCGATTTCGAGGAAGAAAACGAAGTGTTTGAGCACGGCGAGGGGCCGCACAAAGACCGCGCTTACATGAATTTGCAGCTAGACCGGCTGGAGCAGCCAGCCAAGCCGGGCGTGGCGTTTTCGCTGGTGAAGAAGCTGCTGGCTTTCAACGATGGCGCTGCACAGCGGGTTGAGGTGGTGATCCTCTCACGCAATGACCCGGTCAGCGGCATGCGGGTTTTCCGCTCGGCGCAGCACTACGGCTTGCTGATCGAGCGCGGCAGCTTCACGCGCGGCCAGCCGCCCTGGCGCTATCTCAAACCGCTGCACGCCAACCTCTTTTTGTCAGCCCACCTGAGTGACGTGCGTGCCGCGCTGGACGCGGGTGTGCCCGCCGCGCAGGTGTACCCGCATTCTGCACACGCCAGCGAGGCGCACCCCAATGAGGTGCGCATTGCATTCGACGGCGACGCCGTGCTGTTTAGCGATGAGGCCGAGCGCGTTTATCAGGCTCAGGGCCTGTCAGCCTTTCAAAAGCATGAGACCGACAAGGCCAGCCTGCCGCTGCCGGCCGGGCCGTTCAAGCCGCTCTTGGCCGCGCTACAAAGGCTGCAGCAGGAAGGCACGCCCACCATGCGCCTGCGCACTGCGCTGGTCACCGCGCGCAGCGCCCCAGCGCACGAGCGCGCCATCCGCACGCTGATGGACTGGAATGTTGAAGTGGACGAGGCCATGTTCCTCGGGGGCCTGGCCAAAGGCGAATTTCTGCGCGAGTTTGAGCCCGATTTTTTCTTTGACGACCAGACCGGCCACATCGAGTCTGCTGCGCGGCATGTGCCTTCAGGGCGTGTGGCCAGTGGCGTGTCGAACCCCGAGGTCTGAGATCGGGGCACCGTCGCATAGGTGGACGACTCGCAAATGTAAAATTTGGAGGTATCCACCATCCAAGCGCATTTAAGTTTCCCAAGCATGAATCAATCTGCCTTCCTCAATCGAGTTGTGCTGCGTAACTACAAAAGCATCGGGGTATGTGATGTCAAACTCGGGCCGTTGACTTACCTTGTGGGTGCCAACGGATCAGGGAAGAGTAATTTTCTGGATGCACTCCACTTGGTGCGCGATGCTTTGACTGGCACCCTTGACAACGCATTGAACGAACGCGGAGGCTTGCCGGAGGTTCGAAGAAGGTCAAGCGGACATCCAACGCACTTCTCCGTTCGGCTTGAGTTCTTGCTACCAAGAGGTCAAATGGGGTTTTATGCCTTCACCATTGGTGCTCTGACTGGTCGTTCTTACGAAGTACAGACAGAGAAGTGTGGGATAGGCAGCCGCGGATCGGGGCCATACTTCAAAATTGAGCGCGGAACCCTGGTTGAAAGCAGCGAGCCCACTTTTCCGGCGGTGACTGCGGATCGCCTGGCTTTGGTAAGCGCATCAGGTTTGCCGGCGTTCCGGCCAGTATTCGACGCTCTAACCGCGACGGGTTTCTACAATCTCAATCCAAAATTGATGCGCGACCCGCAAAAACCACAGGATGGTCGATTGCTTAAATCTGCCGGTGAAAACATCGTTAGTGTCATAGGTCACTTGGAACGCGTTGCACCTGAAAGTCTGATGCTCATTCAGGAGTATCTTCAAAGTGTCGTCCCAATGGTGCAAGGCGTTGAACGACGGCCCATTGGTTCCATGGAGACGCTGGAGTTTCGTCAGGATATGGCCGGGTCCAAACACCCGTGGCGTTTTCCAGCTCAAAATATGTCAGATGGTACCTTGCGCGCATTAGGCGTTTTGACGGCGCTGTTCCAGAGCAATAGAGATTTCGCACCGCTGTTGGTAGGTATCGAAGAGCCGGAGACTGCTTTGCACCCTGCCGCAAGTGCCGCGTTGCGTGAGGCGCTATCCAGGGCTTCAAGAAACACCCAAGTTATCGTAACCAGCCATAGCCCCGATCTTCTTGACGATCACAATATTTCTCCGGAGAGTTTTCTGGCAGTTGTATCCGAGCGTGGTGAGACTCGAATTGGTCCACTCGATCAAGCATCGCTCACCGTCATGCGCGAACATTTGTTTTCTGCTGGAGAGCTGTTGCGTTTAAATCAGCTAGCCCCTGACCGTGCGGTGTTGGATGCGCAAACTAGAAAACAGGCAGACTTGTTCGCAGATATTGAGACATGATTTCCGTTGCTGCGATTGTCGAAGGTGACGGAGAAGTGGCAGCGTTACCTGTTCTGCTGCGCCGCCTGGGGGAATGGAAAACACCGCTGGTGGAATCACAGGTGCTTGCACCAATTCGTGTTCAAAAGAACAGATTTCTCAACCGTCCTGAGGAATTCCGTCGGCACTTGTTGCTGGCGGCGGCGAAATGTGGGCAACCTGGTTGGATTTTAATTTTGCTGGATGCGGACGATGACTGCCCGGTAACTAAAGGGCGCGAGATACTGACGCAGGCCCGTTTAGAAGTGCCTCACAGACCAGTCGCAGTGGTTCTGGCAAACCGGGAATACGAAGCTTGGTTTATCGCGAGCACACAGTCCCTGAATGGGCATAGAAGCTTCATGTCTCGTGCGGGCGATCAAACAATCGATTCAGACACACCTCGTGATGCAAAAGGGTGGATGCGTGACCGCATGAGTAACGCTGCCTATCGTGAAACAACAGATCAACCGGCTTTTTCAGCACGAATGGACTTGTCGGCGGCTTTTTCACGGAGCCGGTCCTTCCGAAAGCTGTGCAATGAATGGACGAGGAACATGGAGGCAGCCCTGGATTGAA
>JAYVNK010000118.1:0-5904 GCA_043758475.1 Comamonadaceae bacterium
CCTCAAGTTGCGGGTCGGCTGCTTCGTCATCCAGCGCAACCGGGTCGCTCGATATAATCAAGTCGGAATGTTTCAAGAAAGATATCTGCAATGCTGAACGCCAAATTATCGGTGGTTTGCGCTCTGGCGATGGCGGGCGCAGGCACGTTGATGACCGGCTGCTCCTCCGTTGACATCGACAAGACCGCCGGCATGAGCCCCAACAAGCTGTACGCCGAGGCCAAAGACGAGATGAATGGCGGCGCCTACGACAAAGCCGTCACCCTGCTGGAAAAACTGGAAGGCCGCGCCGCAGGCACCCCGCTTGCACAACAGGCGCAGCTTGACAAAGCCTACGCACGCTACAAGGCCAATGAGCCGGCCGAAGCCCTGGCCGCGCTGGACCGGTTCATCAAACTGCACCCGGCAAGCCCGGCGCTTGATTACGCGCTTTACCTGAAGGGCATCGTCAACTTCAATGACGATTTGGGCCTGTTCTCGTTCATCACGCGCCAGGACCTGTCCGAGCGCGACCAGAAGGCTGCCAAAGAGTCATTTGAATCGTTCAAGGATCTGGTGGTCCGCTTTCCCACCTCACGCTACACGCCCGACGCCCGCCAGCGCATGACCTACATTGCCAACTCACTGGCCGAATACGAGGTTCATGTGGCGCGCTACTACTTCAGCCGGGCCGCCTATGTGGCTGCTATCAACCGGGCCCAAGTCGCCTTGACAGAGTACCGCGATGTGCCAGCGCTGGAAGAGGCGCTGTCCATTGTTGTCAAGTCTTACGACGCGCTGGGCATGCTGCAGTTGCGAGACGATGCCAAACGGGTGCTTGACAAAAGTTACCCGCAAAGCGGGTACGCAACACAAGGCTTCAAGTCTAAAACCCAACCGTGGTGGAAGTTTTGGTGAGCTGACCCCTTGTAAGTTGTTCCAGCGCCTCCTGAAAATCGGCGTCTGACGCGAGCTTGCGCATCGGCGGTAAGGCTGCCAGCAGGCGCCGCCCGTAGCCCATCGTCACCAGGCGCGAGTCACACACCAGCAAAATTCCCCGGTCGGACTCTCGGCGGATCAGTCGGCCGGCGCCTTGCTTCAGGGCCACCGCCGCTTCTGGCAAAAAATAGTCGTTAAAAGGGCTGCGACCCATGGTTTCGAGTCGGCTGGAGCGGGCCTCGACCAGCGGATCGTTGGGCGGCGGAAATGGCAGCTTGTCAATCACGACCAACTGCAGGGCATCGCCCGGCACGTCAACCCCCTCCCAAAACGAGGCAGACGCCACCAGAATGCAGCCGCGCTGGCCATCGGCCTGCCCGCAAGAGCTGCCTTGGCGGAACCGCTCCATGAGCTCGCGCTTGGGCTGTTGCCCCTGCACCAGAATCTCAATATAGCGCGAATCTGCAAAATGCGTCTGCAGCAATTCGCTGATGGCCCGCAAGGCACGCAAGGTAGTGGTCAAGACCAGGGTACGGCCGCCAATCACGCTGGCAGCGCTGGCCACCAAAGCAGCCACTTGCGCACTGTGCGCAGGCTCGCCCGGCTTGGGCAGACTGCGGGGTACGTACACGCTGGCCTGCGCGGGGTAGTCAAACGGGCTTTCCACGCGTAATATCTCGGCGCTGCCCAGACCGCAAGGCTCGGTGAACCACGTCAGCTTGGGGTCGTCTCCAAGCGTGGCAGAAGTAAAAACCCAGGAGCGCGAATGGGACCCACCTGCGGCTTCACCAGCGTCGCCAGCCCTACCACCACCCTCCGCTTCGCTACCTTTGCCCGTTTTAAGAAGCTTTGTCTGCACAGCAGCCGCAATGTCCAGCGGCGACTCCACCAGCCGCAACTGCGCGCCGACGTCAAGCCAGCGCACCGAACCCGGCGCGCACGGCTGGCGAAACTGCGCAAGCTTTTGGGTGATTTCGCCAGCCCGTTCATAAAGCTTGACGAAATCCGGCGCAATCTCGCTCACTGTGTCCAGCGCCAGCATGGCCCCGGTGCAGGCTTCATGAAGCAATTCCAGAGCGTCATTCCACTGTGACTCATCCACATTTTCTGGAACGGATTCAGTCCAGCGCAGCTTGGTGCCTGGGTAGGCCTTGCCAACCATCAGGCGCAAGTCACGGCTGGCATGCTCCAGGCTGGCCGCCACCTGCTGCCATTCCACGAGACCGCGCGCCAGGCTCAAACCCGCTGCCAATACATCGCGCGCAAGGTCCAGCAGTTGCCCGGTAGTCAGGTATTGGCCGAGAAACTGCACGCCAATCTCGTTGAGTTGATGGGCTTCGTCGAAAATGACAGTGTTGACGGTGGGCAACAACTCTGCCATGCCCGATTCACGCACCGCCATGTCGGCAAAAAACAGGTGGTGGTTGATCACCACCACATCAGCAGTCAGTGCCTCACGGCGCGCCAGGTTGACGTGGCAGGCGCGGAACTGCGGGCACTGGGATCCGAGGCAGTTCTCCCTTGATGAGGTGACAAATGGAATCACGGGAGACCGCTCATCCAGGCCGGGCAATTCCGCCAGATCACCGGTGTGGGTCACCTGCGACCATTTTTCGATACTGGCCAGCGTTTTCAATGCCACCCGGGTTGGCAATGCACCGTCCCGGCGCGCCATCTCCATGCGGTGCAGGCACAGGTAGCTGCCTCGCCCTTTGAGCAGCGCTGTGCGCACCGGCAAGCCCAGAGCCTGCACCAGCCGTGGAAGATCCCGCCCGAACAGCTGGTCTTGCAGTGTTTTAGTGGCGGTGGACAGCAACACCCGCTCGCCGCTGAGCAGGGCCGGTACCAGATAGGAAAATGTCTTGCCAACGCCGGTACCGGCCTCCACCACCAGCACGCCGCCGTCTTCAACGGTTTTTGCAATTGCCAGTGCCATGGCAGTTTGGCCTGGCCTGGGGCGAAACTCCTGCACCAGGCGGGACAGGCGGCTGTCCGGGCCAAACGCCCCGCGCACGGATTCCTGCAAACTCATGGCGCAGCTGCCTCAGGCCGGTTCATCAGGTGTCAGGGCGCGCGCTATTCGTGCCATTTCATCGCGCAGCGCCAGGCGGCGTTTTTTTAGGCGGCGCATCATCAGTTCGTCGGGTGGCGACTGCTCGGCGGCGCGGTCAATCAGGGCGTCAAGGTCGGCATGTTCCATTCGCAATTCAATCAATCGTCGTTCGGGTGAGTGCAGGTTGGAGTCCACAGGTTGGGGCAGAAAAAGCACCCGATTTGGCGGGGCGGTCTGGATTTGTTCAGTTGGTTTGATAATACGTCTTTAAACTGCAAATACCCAGGCGCTGCCGCACAGCCATTCAAGATGCTCAAAGGCTACCGACTCACCGCCTCCACCGGCATCCACAAGGGTGACCGCGAATACCAGCAGGACCAGGTGGCCCTGCTGATCCACCCCCGCATCAACGGCTGCGTTCTGGCCGTGGTGGCTGATGGCATGGGCGGACGCAGCGGTGGCAGAAAGGCGTCCGACCAGGTGATGATGACCACACGCCAGCTGTTTGAACGCTACTCGCCCGAGACGGATGATGCCGCCGCGATGCTGATGCAGGTGGTGCAGGAGGCGCACATTGTCATCAAGCTCACAGCTGTGTCTTCCGAAGAAGAGCCGCACAGCACGGTGGCCGCTTTCCTGATCAATCCCGGTGGCGATTGTCACTGGGTGCATGCCGGCGACTCGCGCATCTACCATTACCACGGCAACAAGTTCGTCAAGCGCACGATGGACCACTCCTACGTGCAGGCCCTGGTGAGCCGGGGCGAAATTACCGAGGACGAAGCCAACGTCCACCCCCAGTCCAATATTTTGATGGGTTGCCTGGGCACTGACACCGAACCACCGATTGACATCCACTTCATCCCCAAGCTGCGGGCCGGCGACGTGCTGATGGCGTGCAGCGATGGCGTGTGGCACTACTTCAACACCACCGAAGTGGGGTCCGTGCTGTCAACACTTTCGGCACGCGAGGCCACTGAATTTTTGATTGAGAAAGCCCGCTCGCGCGGCCACGGCGGGGGCGACAACCTGTCGCTGGTCATCGTCAAGCTGGAGCCGCTGGGTTCGTAAACAGCCGGTGCTTTCCTGGCAGATCAGGGGGATTTGTCAGGCGAATTTTCCAGCGGCTTGGCTGACGATGCGGGTTGCCCGGCAAGGCGCTTGCGCCGCTCCTGCGCCCGCTCTTGGCCCTGCTTCTGCTTGTAGGTATACTTTTTTTGCTCTAACGCGGCAGCACCTGCTTTTGCCAGACGCTCGGCTTGGGCCTGGGCGCGTTTTGCGGCCCGCTCGCTTTCTTTGGCAACGCGGGCATCTGTGGTGAGCCCAGCAGTGGCTCTGGCAGCCGCTTGGTCGTCGGCGCTGGCCTGGCGCTCCTGCTGCGCCGCAAACGCGGCCGCGCGCCGACGGGCTGCGTCCAGCTCGGCTTCTGGCGATGACTTTTCTTCGGTGCGTGAGAGTTGCTCTGCCCCCCGGCGTTTGGCCTCGGCCGCGCTAAGGGAAACCTCCTGCCGGCGCAGATCGGCCAGTGCTTCGCGGCGGATCAAACGGGCATCACCCAAACAGTCATTCACGGCAAATTTGTCGTAACACGCCACCTGTTCCTTTGCAAAACGCGCTTCCACGCGATCACGCTCAGCTTGGATGCGGCCGCGTTCTGCCTGCGGCGACATTGCGTCAGACGGCATGTCCGCCACAGTGCCCGCAAGGCCGCCCGCAGGTGCAACAACCTGGGCATGCAACTGGGCATGCACCACGGTGCAGGCGGATGCCGCCAACAGCAGGGCAACCAAAAATTTGGTCATGTCAACCGGGTGTCCACCATCCGGCGGTCTTGCTCCAGAAATTCCCGGGATTGCATCTCATGCAGACGCGAGGCGGTGCGCGGAAATTCATGTGCCAGAGGCCCTTCCGTGTACAAATCTTCGGGTGCCACCGCCGCCGACATGATGAGCTTGACGCGCCGGTCATACAGCACGTCCACCAGCCAGGTGAAGCGCCTGGCCTCGGACGCCATGCGCACCGGCATTTCGGGGACGTCACTCAGCAGCACGGTGTGAAACTGGGTCGCAATCTCCAGATAGTCGTTTTGGGAGCGCGGCCCGCCGCACAGGGTTTTGAAGTCGAACCAGACCAGCCCGCCTGCCTTGCGTCGCGCATGGATTTCGCGCGCTTCAATGTGCAGCGTGCGGTCCTCATCGGCAGACTCGGCCAGCCGGTTGAACGCATCGCGCATTTCAGCGTTGGCCTGCGCGCCCAGCGGCTGGTGGTACAGCTTCAAGGTCTCCATGGTGCGGCGCCGGTAGTCAGTGCCGTTATCCACATTGACTACCTCAAGGTGCTGGTTGAGCAGCGCGATGGCCGGCAAAATGCGGTCGCGGTGCATGCCGCCAGGGTACAGGCCGTCGGGCGGGAAGTTGGACGTCGTGACAAAGCCCACGCCATTGTCAAACAGGGCGGCCAGCAGTCGGTGCAGAATCATCGCGTCGGTAATGTCGGCTACATGGAATTCATCAAAGCAGATCAGCCGGTATTTCTTGGCCATGCGCCTGGCCAGCACATCCAGCGGGTTGACCGTGCCCTGCAAGTCAGCCAGCTCACGGTGCACTTCGCGCATGAACTCATGAAAGTGCAGGCGCGTCTTGCGGTTCAAAGGCACGGCACTGAAAAAGCAGTCCATCAAAAAACTCTTGCCCCGCCCGACCCCGCCGTACAGGTACACCCCACGCGGGATGTCGGGGTGGTTGATGAGTTTTTTCAGCGCGTTGGATCGCTGCACCTTGAAGGCGGCCCACTCCTCGGCGCACCGCTCCAGGGCATCCACAGCGCGCAGCTGTGCCGGGTCTGCGGTGTAACCCCGCTCAAGCAATTCAGCCTCGTAAACTTCTCTGACGCTCAAGGAAATCCTGATTGCTATATTTACAATAGCTAACTAT